>JANMMX010000392.1:0-2312 GCA_031373605.1 Allobosea sp.
GTCATCGGTGTCTCGATGAAGGTGGGGCAGAGCGTGTTGGAGCGGATGCCATGCTTCGCCAGATCAAGCGCCATCGCCTTGCTCAGCCCTTCGATGCCAAACTTGGAGGCGCAGTAAATCGAGCGGTTTTCCCCACCGACATGGCCCATCTGCGACGAGACATGGATGATGGAACCACCCTTGCCCGCCGCGATCATGCTCTGGGCCACAGCCTGAGCAGCAAAGAAAGCGGCACGCAAGTTGAGCCCCATCACCGTGTCGAAATCATCTTCAGTGACGTCAGTGAAGGGCTTGGGCCGGTTCATGCCGGCATTGTTGACGAAAATATCGAAAGCCGGGCGTGCGGCCAGCGTCGCCTTCATGACAGCGGTGTCAGTGACGTCCAGCGCCAGCGCCTCTGCCATTTCGCCGCGCCCACGGATGGCACTGGCCGCCGCCTCGATCTCGTCGGACGAGCGGGCGCAGAGCGTGACATGCGCGCCAGCGGAAGCGAGCGCTGCTGCCATCGCGAGACCGATGCCGCGCCCAGCACCTGTCACCAGCGCGCGCCTGCCATCGAGGCGGAAAGTGGGGGCAATGGGAAGGGTCACTCCGCTGCTGTCCCATAAGCCACATTGCGCCCGCCATAGCGGCGTACGCGGATGTTGGCCTGTTCGGCATGGCCGACAAAGCCCTCCAGCATGCAGAGCCTAGAGCAATATTCGCCGATCATGGCGGAAGCTTCATCGGTCAGCACGCGCTGATATGTGTGGGTCTTGATGAATTTGCCGACCCAGAGCCCTCCGGTATAGCGCCCGGCTTTCTTCGTCGGCAGTGTGTGGTTGGTGCCGATCACCTTGTCGCCATAGGCGACATTGGTGCGTGCGCCCAGAAACAGCGCGCCGTAGCTGGTCATGTGTTCAAGGAACCAGTCATCGCGCCGGGTCATTACCTGCACATGCTCCGAGGCGATGAAATTAGCCTGCTGGAGCATTTCCTCATAGGTGTCGCAGACGATGACTTCGCCATAATCTTCCCAGCTTTTACCAGCGGCGGCACCTGTCGGCAAAATCAGCAGAAGCCGCTCGATCTCGGCCATGGTGTCACGCGCCAATTTCTCGGAATTGGTCAACAGCACGGCCGGCGAATTGTAGCCATGCTCGGCCTGGCCCAGCAGATCGGTGGCGCAGATTTCGCCGTCCACCGTGTCATCGGCGATCACCATGGTCTCTGTCGGCCCGGCGAAAAGGTCGATGCCGACGCGGCCATAGAGCTGTCGCTTGGCTTCGGCCACGAAGGCATTGCCCGGCCCCACCAGCATGTCGACCGGCGCGATGGTCTGCGTGCCTAAGGCCATGGCGCCGACAGCCTGAATGCCACCTAGACAATAAATCTCATCAGCGCCGCCCATGTGCATGGCGGCCACGATGGCCGGGTGCGGCTCGCTGCCCTTCGCCGTCTGCTGCGGAGGAGCGGAGGCAATCACGCGCTTCACGCCTGCGACCTTGGCCGTCACCACGCTCATATGAGCAGAGGCCACCATCGGATATTTGCCGCCTGGTACATAGCAGCCCACCGAATTGACCGGGATGTTCTTGTGGCCAAGGATCACACCCGGCAACGTCTCGACCTCGATGTCTTTCAGGGCATCGCGCTGATGCTGCGCAAAATTGCGCACCTGTGCCTGTGCGAAACGGATGTCGTCGAGATCTCGCTTGGACACACGCGACATGGCCGCCTCGATCTCGCGCTCGCTCAGCCTGAACGCAGCGGGCGCATAATTGTCGAACTTCTGCGAAAGCTCGCGCACGGCCTCGTCGCCGCGCGCACCGATGTCAGCCAGAATACCTTCGACCTGATGGCGCACCTTGGCGTCGTCCTCGGCGCGCTCATCCAGCGACTTGGCGGTCTTCAAATGGCGGATCATCGTGACTGTTTCCTCATGAATGTCGCAAGTGCAGGCAAGCACGGCTCAGCCCTTGACCGCGCCAGCTGTCAGGCCAGAGACGATCTGCTTCTGGAAGACCATCACCAGCAGGAAGAGCGGCGCGGTGATCGAGACAGCTGCCGCAATGGCCTCGATCTGGTCCGACAGGCGCGTGTCGCGGTTGAGATACTGGCTGATGGCCGGCACCATGGTCTGGCTTTGAGCGTCCAGCAGCAGGGCGGTGACCAGATAGTCATTGTAGGCAAGCAGGAACGAGAACAGCCCGGTGGTGATGACGCCCGGCCACATCACCGGCATGATGACGCGCCAGAAGGCACCGAAATGCGTGCAGCCATCGACGCGCGCCGCCTCGTCCAGTTCCTGCGGAATGTTGAGGAAGAAGGAG
>JANMMX010000395.1:0-3358 GCA_031373605.1 Allobosea sp.
CCCACTCGGGTCGCAATTGCATTCGCAGATGAGTGGGTTAGGTTGAGGTGTCGAGGTTCCGCTGCTTCAAAACTCCTGGGAGATTCCAATGATGAAATGGTTGGCTGTTGTCGCAGTGGCGATGAGTGTCACGGCCTGCAACTCGCCGGGTGAGCGCGCGGTCGGCGGTGCCCTGATCGGCGGCGCGGCAGGTGCTGCCGTTGGCGGGCTGGTGACCGGGCGTGGCCGCGGCGCTGTCGTTGGTGGCCTGATCGGTGCAGCCGGTGGCGCTGCAATCGGTGCGGGCACAGCCGGCCCACAATGCCCCTATGGCACCTATCGCGACTATTACGGGAATATCTATTGCCGCTGATCGCCGGCCCTTCGACGCAGATGAAGTGTTGCAAGTGTTGCGGGTTGGCCCATCCGGCCAGCCCGTTTCTCTCTGGCGCGGTTTGCGCTAGAAGCATCGCATGAACCGCTCATCCACCTATTGGGGCGCCGTCGGCGGCGGAGGCCTCGGCTTTGTCCTCGGTGGGCCGCTTGGTGCGCTGGCCGGCGCGCTGGCCGGGCACTTTCTGGTTGATCGGGAGGGGTCGCTGTTCGGGCCCACGCCGAAAGCCATGGTGTTCACCACAGGCCTTGTCGCTCTTTCCGCCAAGATGGCCCGCTCGGATGGCGTGGTCACGCGTGACGAGGTCGAGGCCTTCCGCCGCATCATCAAGGTCGCGCCGGAAGAATTGCCGCAGGTCGAGAAGCTGTTCGATCTCGCAAAGCAGACGACCGACGGGTTCGAGGCCTATGCCCGCCAGCTTTCCGAACTCTTCGCCGATGAACCTGCCCTGCTCGAAGACGTGCTGGACGGCCTGTTCCTGATCGCGGCTGCCGATGGCGCCGTGCACGAGGCGGAACATGCCTATCTCATGGATGTCGCGCAGATCTTCGGCCTGTCATCGGCCCGCTTTGCCAGCATCGAAGCGCGGCACATGCGCCGTCCGGATGATCCCTACCGGGTGATCGGCGCTGACCGCGACATGTCGGATATGACCCTGAAGCAGCATGTGCGCAGGCTTGTGAGCGAGCACCACCCGGATCGCCAGATCGCGCGCGGGCTTCCCGCCGAGGCTGTGACCATCGCGACGGCGCGCCTGGCTGCCATCAACGCCGCCTGGGACCAGATTGCCACAGAGCGCGGCCTGAAAACCCGCGCCGATGCCGATGCGGCGTGAGCGCAAAGATGTCTGACCTGCCAAAGCCGGATTCGACTTGCGCCGCGAAGGTCTTTGCCTCCCCCAATCATGGCGAGCGCCTCAACGCCGATGGCAGCGCAGGCCGGGCACCCGACATGCTGGTCGTGCACTACACCGGCATGCCGGTGGCGGGCGAAGCGCTGCAATGGCTGTGCAATCCTGTCGCGCAGGTCTCCTCGCACTATTTCATCTTCGAGAACGGCCAGACCTTGCAGCTGGTGCCCGAGAGCCGCCGCGCCTGGCATGCCGGGCGCTCGCACTGGGCGGGCGAGACCGACATCAACTCCTGCTCCATCGGTATCGAGATCGCCCACCCCGGCCATGCCGGCGGCCTTCCGGATTGGCCAGAGGCGCAGATCGCAGCGACTGTGGCGCTGTGCCGCGACATCTGCACGCGCTGGAACATCCCGCCGGCCCGCGTGCTGGCGCATTCCGATATCGCGCCGGGCCGCAAGCAGGACCCGGGCGAGAACTTCCCCTGGGCCCGGCTGGCGCAGTCAGGCATCGGCCTCTGGCTTCGGCCTGCCCCCATTCGCAGCGGGCGCTTCTTCGGCAGGGGCGACGCCGGGGCGCCCGTCGAGGCGTTGCAAGCGATGCTGGCGCTGCTGGGCTATGGCCTCGAGGTCAACGGCACATATGACGAGCGCACCGAGGCTGTTGTGGAATCTTTCCAGCGGCACTGGCGGCCAGAACGGGTTGATGGCGTCGCTGATGCCTCAACCATCACCACCCTGCGCGACGTTATTGCAGCCAGTCGCTTGCTGAAACTGGCCTGACCCGCTCGCCACTGCGCCACAATTGGCTGTATGATGGATGCACATTGCTGGGATGAGCAAAGCCTGCACTGACGCCGCCAGACGGCACATGACATCGAGGTTGAGCTTTGAAACGCTGGATGATGTTGACCGGGGTCGCTGTGGTCGCAGGTGCTGCGGGTTGGGCTCTGTTGCGGCCCGGCGCAGGCGGTGCATCCGATGTGCCCTACAGGACAGCTGCACTTGACCGTGGCCAGATCATCGCCTCCGTGCGCGCCACCGGCACACTGACACCGGTTTCGACCGTGCTGGTCGGCTCGATGCTGTCAGGCCAGATCATCGAGATTCTGGCGGACTACAATTCTCAGGTGAAGGCCAACCAGATCGTGGCCCGGCTCAACGCCGATCAGATCAGGGCCCGCCGCGATTCAGCCGAGGCGGACCTTGCCCAGTCACGCAGCGAGCTTGCCGTGCGCAAGGCGATGCTGGAACGCTCGCGCGCGACACGCCTGAAGGCTGACTCGACACTGAAAGACATTCAGGCCCAGCGCGACCGGATCAATGCGCAACTGGCCGAAGCGAAGCGCAACACCGAGCGACAGCGGGAGCTGTTTGGCCGCGCCGTCGGCTCGCAGCAGGCGCTGGACACATCCCGCACACAGCTTGACATGCAGACCGCGTCGCTGGCCTCCGCCGAAGCGCAGATTGCCTCCGCGGGCTCCGAGTTGCTGGGGCTTGATGCCGATGTCGCACTGGCGCAGGCGCAGATCCTTTCGGCAGAAGCAGCCGTGCTGGGCCGGGATGCCAAGCTGAAAGACATCCTGATCGATCTGGAGCGCTCTGAAATCCGCTCGCCGGTCGATGGCGTGGTGGTGCAGCGGCAGGTGGAAATTGGCCAGACGGTGGCGGCCTCCTTCTCCTCGCCGACGCTGTTCCAGATCGCGCAGGACCTGCGCGAGATCGACATCTACGCCAACATCGACGAGGCTGATGTCGGCCGTCTCAAGCCCGGTCAGGTGGTGACCTTCACGGTCAATGCCTATCCCGCCCGCACCTATGAGGGCGAGGTCCGCCTTGTGCGGCTGGGCGCGCAGACCATCCAGAACGTGGTGACCTATACGGCGGTGATGCGCGTGCAGAACGCTGACATGACCTTGCTGCCGGGCATGACGGCCAACCTGCAGGTGGTGACGGAAGACCGCCGCGATGTCTTGCGCGTTCCCAACGCGGCTCTCAGGTTCCGGCCTGTCAGTCAGGCACCCTTGGCGGTTGCCAATGCCACCCCTGCCGAGGGTGCAAGGCCGGCTGGAACTGGCGCTGGTGGCCAGCAAGGTGGCGGTCGCGCACTGGCCACCCTGCGCGAGCGCATCGACA
>JANMMX010000417.1:0-1667 GCA_031373605.1 Allobosea sp.
ATCATCCCTGTCCATGGCGATGCCGACGCGCTTCAGCTCCGACAGGATGTTGGATTTGCCGGCCTGATCCGACACCAGCAGCTTGCGCAGGTTGCCTACGCTTTCCGGCACGACGTGCTCATAGGTCTGCGGGTCTTTCACAAGCGCGGAGGCATGGATGCCGGCCTTGGTGGCGAAGGCCGACGCGCCGACAAAGGGCGCATGCCGGTTGGGGGCGCGGTTGAGCATTTCGTCCAGCGCGCGCGAGACATGCGTGAGTTCGGCCAGCTGCGCATCGCTGACGCCGGTGACGAAGCGCTGGCTGTAGCTCTCCTTCAGCTTCAGCGTGCCGATCAGCGTCACCAGATTGGCATTGCCGCAGCGCTCGCCCAGTCCGTTCAGCGTGCCCTGAATCTGGCGCGCGCCCGCCTCAATGGCCGCCAGCGAATTGGCAACCGCGCAGCCACAATCATCATGGGCATGGATGCCCAGATGATCGCCCGGCACAACGTTCGCTGCCGCCTGCACGATCCGCGTGATCTCGTCCGGCAGCGTGCCGCCATTGGTGTCGCAGAGCACGACCCAGCGCGCGCCAGCCTCATAGGCCGTGCGGGCGCAGGCCAGCGCATAGTCGGGGTTGGCCTTGTAGCCATCGAAGAAATGCTCGCAATCGACCATGGCCTCGCGACCTGAGGCGACGGCGGCCCTCACGCTGTCGGCGATGCCTTCGAGATTGTCCTCGAGGCTGATCTCGAGTGCGACGCGCACCTGATAATCCGAGGTCTTGGCGACGAAGACGATGGTGTCGGCGGCCGAATTCAGCAGCGCCGCCACGCCCGGATCGTTCTCGGCCGAGCGCCCCGGCCGCCTGGTCATGCCGAAAGCGGCAAACTTCGCATGGTGCGTCGGCTTGGTCGCAAAGAAAGCCGTGTCGAGCGGATTGGCACCGGGATAGCCACCCTCGACATAATCAATGCCCAGCCCATCGAGCAGGCTGGCGACCTTGCGCTTGTCCTGAAGCGAAAAATCAACGCCCGTGGTCTGCGCGCCATCGCGCAGCGTGGTGTCGAAGAGGTGGATGCGGGCGGGTGTCATGGGGTTTGGCCTGATGAGAGAGGCGTCGGGTTGAGATCATGCCAGATCGTGTCCACGACCTCCGCCGGGCGTAGAAAAATGTCGGCGTTCCAGAAGCGCCGCACCTTGAACCCGGCAGCTGCAAGCCAAGTGTCGCGCACCATATCACGCTGGCTTTCGGCATGCTGCGAGCCATCGGCCTCGACCACGAGCTTCGCCTCGAAACACATGAAATCGACGATACAGCGTCCGATGGGAACCTGCCTGCGGAACTTGTACCCGCTGAAGCGGCGGCCCCGCAGCAGATACCACAGCTTGCGCTCGGCCTCCGTCATGTTGCGCCGCATGGCACGGGCACGGCCCTTGGCGGTCACGGGCTGCTGAACACCTGCGCCCGACCCCTCATCCGTCAGCACTGGCGCGCTGCCACCTTCTCCCGCAAGGGGAGAAGGGAAAGCGCGCGCTTTATGGTCAGAGACAAGCGAAACATCGGACACAAGCAGCATTGCTGTAGAAATGTCGTTATGCGCTTTGACTGCAGAGCCGCACTCATGAGCGTCAGCTCCGGCCTTCCCTTCTCCCCGTGCGGGAGAAGGTGGACGCGAAGCGGACGG
>JANMMX010000454.1:0-4694 GCA_031373605.1 Allobosea sp.
ATCAAGGCTGATGTCGCGCGGGTTCTTGCGGATAAACGCGTTGCCTGTACGCGCGCATTCCGAACAGGCGAGCACGCAGCGGTTCGTCGGCTCGATGTTGAAACTGCGGATACGATACTGGTCCAGGAATTTCATGTGCTGCCCTTGACGTTTAAACGCCGGATGCCGTGCGAGACAAAAGCCTGCGCGTATCGGTTGAGAGCAAATATGCCTGCATGCGGCAAACCTGCCAAGTATCTGTGCTGCACTGCATATCTTCGGCGCCGGGCGCAACGGCACACCAAGGAACGTGCTGTTTGCAGCACGTCGAGGGCCAGGCCGGCCGAAATGCGGGATGTCGTTGCAGCGGCCGTCCGGCATATCGGCAGATGGTGCCAAGCTCGCGCATAACGGCGTCATGTGACGCGCAACGCACAACCCTTCCCGGCGCAGTGCGACATATGTTCCGCGCTGAATTCAGGGCTATGTTGACGTGGACAGTGCAGCAGAGTTCGCGCATAAAACGCCCATTCTTGAGTGCAGATCTGGGAGCGGCTGCAATGATGCGTTTGACCTTGGGAATGGCGCGAGCGAGTCTTTGTGCTGTGGTGCTGATGGCGCCGCCCGCCCTTGCGCAAGGTGGCCCTCCTCCCCCGGCGGTGCAGGTGGCCGCGCCACTGGCTCAGCGCATCCAGCTGTGGGACGAGTATACGGGCCGTTTTGAGGCTTTCGAGCAGGTTGAAGTCCGCGGGCGCGTGTCAGGCTATGTCGACAAGGTCCATTTCCGCGATGGCCAGATCGTCAAGCGTGGCGAGACGTTGTTCACGATTGATCCGCGTCCGTTCGAGCTGGCTCTTGAGGCAGCGCGTGCCGAAGTTGCCCGCGCCCGGGCGCAGGTGCAGCTTGCGGAAAATGAGGTGGAGCGCGCCGAAGGCCTCGTGCGCAACCAGACCATCACAGCCCGCGATGTCGACCAGCGCCGGGCCAACCTCGCGATTGCGCGCGCCGCGCTGCTCGCCTCGGACGCCAACCAGAAGACTGCCGCGCTCAACGTGGAATGGACCGAGGTCAAGGCCTCGACCGAAGGCCGCATTTCAGACAAGCGGGTCGATGTCGGGAACCTGATCTCTGGCGGCCAGTCGAGCGCGACGCTGCTGACCACGATTGTCCGGCTTGATCCGATCCATTTCACTTTTGACGCTTCGGAGGCTGATTATTTGCGCTATTCGCGGCTCTTTGCGGCCGGGCAGCGACCGGCCGGGCGCGACACGCCCAATCCCGTGCAGGTCCGCCTTGCCGACGAGCGCGAATGGACACGGACAGGCCGCATGGATTTCGTCGACAACGCGCTGAATGTGCGCTCCGGCACGATCCGGGGCCGCGCGGTGTTTGACAACAAGGACACGCTGCTGACCCCGGGAACCTTCGGTCGCATGCGTCTTTGGGGCGGCGACGCCGATGCGCTGCTCGTGCCCGATTCCGCGATTGTGGCTGATCAGGCACGCAAGATCGTGCTCACGGTCGGTCCCGAAAACAAGATCGTGCCGAAAGTCGTGATCCTTGGGCCCATGGCGAACGGCTTGCGGGTCATCCGCGAAGGCATCACCCAGCAGGACCGGATCGTGCTCAACGGGCTGGCCAATCCGATGGTCCGGCCCGGTGCAGCGGTCAATCCGCAGCCAGGCCAGATCGCCGCAACCAACTGACCGGCGGCACACAACATGCGTTTGGCTCATTTTTTCATCGACCGTCCGATTTTCGCGGCGGTTCTCTCGATCATCATTTCGATTGCCGGTGCAATCACGATGCGAGGTCTGCCAATCGCGGAATATCCCGAGATCGCGCCGCCGACCGTCAGCATCACGGCGACCTACCCGGGTGCCGATGCGAAGGTGATCGCGGACACTGTTGCCACGCCCATCGAGCAGGAGGTCAACGGCGTCGACAACATGCTCTACATCAACTCGCAATCGACCGGCGACGGGCGGCTGTCGATCAATGTGGTGTTCAAGCCCGGCACCAACATCGACCAAGCGCAGGTACTGGTGCAAAACCGCGTTGCGGTGGCAGAGCCGCGCCTGCCCGAGGATGTGCGCCGTCTCGGCGTCACGGTTCGCAAGGCCTCGCCCGATCTGATGATGGTCGTGCACATGATTTCGCCGGATGGCTCACGCGACCAGCAGTACATCTCGAACTACGCCACACTTTACGTGAAGGATGTTCTGGCCCGGGTCGATGGCGTTGGCGCGCTCAATGTTTTTGGTGCGCGCGACTATTCGATGCGTGTCTGGCTTGATCCGGGCAAGATCGCGGCTCGCAACCTGACCGCAAGCGAGGTGGTGGCTTCCTTGCGCGCCGCCAACCTGCAGGTTGCCGCTGGTGCCATCAACCAGCCGCCTGCAGCCGCGCCCGGTGCCTTCCAGCTTGCCGTGCAGACGCAAGGACGCCTCACTGATCCGGCCGAGTTCGAGAACATCGTGGTGCGCGCCGAGAGCAATGGCTCCTATGTCCGCGTGCGCGACATCGCGCGCGTCGAGTTGGGCAGCCAAGATTACACGGTGAACGCCTACCTCAACAACAAGACCGCGACCGCCATGGTGATTTTCCAGCGGCCGGGCTCCAATGCCCTGTCAACCGCCGAGGCTGTCATCAAACAGATGAATGTGCTCAAGCGGGATTTCCCGCCGGGGGTGGACTACAGAATCGCCTATAACCCCACAGAGTTCATCCAGGAATCGGTCAATGCCGTGATCGTGACGCTGCTTGAGGCGGTGGCGCTCGTTGTGCTGGTGGTCATCCTGTTTCTGCAGAGCTGGCGGGCAGCACTGATCCCGATCCTCGCCATCCCGGTCTCGCTGCTTGGCGCATTCATCGTCATGGCGGCCACCGGCATCTCGTTCAACACGCTGTCGCTGTTTGGCCTCGTGCTTGCCATCGGCATCGTGGTCGATGACGCCATCGTGGTTGTGGAGAATGTCGAACGGTATCTGGCCGAAGGCATGAGCGCGCGTGAGGCAGCGCACAAGACGATGGACGAGGTGTCCAGCGCGCTTGTGGCCATCGCGCTTGTGCTCTGCGCCGTCTTCATTCCGACGGCCTTCATCGAAGGTCTGCAGGGCTCGTTCTACCGCCAGTTTGCCATCACGATTTCGGCGGCAACGCTGATTTCGGCGCTCGTCTCGCTCACACTTTCGCCCGCGCTGGCAGCCATCCTGCTCAAGCCGCATGGCCATGAGGCCAAGAGCGGTTTCCTTCACACAGTGTCGACACCGCTTCGGGTGTTTTTCAATGGCTTCAACTGGGGATTCAACAAGCTCAGCAGCGGCTATGCCTGGAGTGCGCGCAAGCTGATCCGCATCTCTTTTGTCGTTCTGCTGGTCTATGGCGGGCTGCTTGGCCTCACGTATCTGCGCCTGACCCAGACACCAACCGGCCTGATCCCGCAGCTTGACCGTGGCTACTTCATCACGGCCTTCTCCCTCCCGCCTGGCTCGACGCTGGACCGCACCGATGCGGTCGTGAAGCGTGCGTCCGACATCATCCAGTCGCGGCCAGGTGTGCTCGACAGCGTGGCCTTTGTCGGGTTCGATGGTGCAACCTTCACCAATGCTCCGAACACCGGCGTTATCTTCGTGCGCCTGAAGGATTTCAAGGATCGCCTGAAGGAAGGGCTGACCACGCAAGGAATCCTCAACGACCTGCGCGGCGCGATGTCCGGCCTCGCCGAGGCGTTCGTGCTGGTGATCGAGCCGCCCTCGGTGCCTGGCATTGGCACTGGCGGCGGCCTGAAGGGCTATGTCCAGGACCGGTCAGGCGCCGGCCTGCCGGCACTTGAACGTGCGGCCTGGTCGATTGCCGGGCCGCTCAACCAGACGCCGGGATTCCAGTCGGCATTCACCCTGTTCAATACGAGTACGCCGCAGATCTATGCCGACATAGACCGCACGCGCGCCGAACAGATGGGCGTGCCGATCGGGCGCATCTTCGAGACGCTTTCGATCTATATGGGTTCTGCCTTCGTCAATGACTTCAACATTCTCGGTCGCACCTTCCGCGTGACCGCGCAGGCCGACAATCCCTACCGCTTGGAACTGCGCGACGTTGCCAACCTGAAGACCCGCAACGCGACCGGCGAGATGGTGCCGATCGGCTCGGTCGCAACTTTCTCCGACACAACAAGCGCCTTCCGCGTGCCGCGATACAACCTTTACCCGGCCGCCGAAGTGCAAGTCTCGCTCGCGCGCGGTTACTCCACGGGCGAGGGCATCCGCGCGGTCGAGGCGCTTGCCGCGCGCAATCTCCCACCTGGCATCGGATTTGAATGGACCGAGATCGCGCTGCAGCAGAAGCTGGCCGGCAACACCGCGATCCTCGCCTTCGGGCTTGCCGTTGTGTTCGTGTTCCTGCTGCTGGCTGCGCTCTACGAGAGCTGGCTCCTGCCGCTGGCGGTGGTGCTGATTGTGCCAATGTGCATTCTCGCTGCGATGTATGGCGTTGCCTTCCGCGATCTTGACCGGAACATCCTCGTCGAGATCGGACTTGTGGTGCTGGTGGGGCTGGCCGCCAAGAATGCGATCCTGATCGTCGAATTCGCCAAGCAGGCACATGAAAACGGCATGAGCCGGGTCGATGCTGCGGTGGAGGCGGCACGCACGCGCCTGCGCCCGATCATCATGACGTCGCTCGCCTTTATCCTGGGTGTGGTGCCGCTGGTC
>JANMMX010000047.1:0-2810 GCA_031373605.1 Allobosea sp.
ACAACCAGCCCGTCGGCCTTCAGCTGGGCAATGGCCTCGCGCACCACGGCACGCGAGACGCCATATCGCGCCGCCATCTCCGCCTCTGTCGGAAGCCTCTCACCCGGGCTGTAACGGCCATCGCCAATCGCGCTGGCCAGCTCTCCCGAAATCACATCAGCCAGCCTGTCCGGACGTCGCAGGCGTGTTTCAGTCATCATTGAACTAAAATCCAGTTGTCAGGTCATCAGACAAATTATAGAGAGGTTTTGCATGTTTGATCAAGCCGAAAGGAAAGCCCGATGCGTTTGTCTCAGTGTCATAATTTCAGGGATTTCCGCGAGCTGGCACGCAGGCGGCTGCCCGGCCCGATCTTCAATTACATCGATGGCGGCGCCGATGACGAGACGACCTACCGGCGCAACACGGAAAGTTTCTCCTCCTGCGACCTGGTGCCCAATGTCCTGCGCGGCGTGTCGGACGTTGATCTGTCAGTGACAGTGATGGGCCAGAAGCTGGCGCTGCCGGTCTATTGCTCGCCCACAGCCCTGCAGCGCCTGTTTCACCATCAGGGCGAGCGCGCGGTGGCCGCTGTCGCAGACCGCCACGGCACGATGTTCGGCGTCTCCTCGCTCGGCACTGTCAGCCTGGAAGAGCTGCGCGCCGCGCACAAATCCCCGCAATGCTACCAGTTCTATTTCCACCGCGACCGTGGCCTGAACAACGCCATGATGGAAAAGGCCAAGACCGCCGGCATCGATGTGATGATGCTCACCGTCGACAGCATCACCGGCGGCAACCGCGAGCGTGACCTGCGCACAGGCTTCTCCATCCCCTTCCGCCTGACACTCGGCGGCATGATGCAGTTTGCCATGAAGCCCATGTGGGGGATCAACTACGTCACCCATGAACCCTTCCGGCTGCCGCAGCTCGACCAGCACATCGACATGGGCAAGAGCGCGCTCTCCATCGGGCGCTACTTCACAGAGATGCTGGAACCCTCGCTGAACTGGGACGATGTCGCGCAGATGGTGAAGCGCTGGGACGGCCAGTTCTGCCTGAAAGGCATCATGTCGGTCGAGGATGCGCGCCGCGCCGTCGACATTGGCTGCACCGGCATCGTGCTCTCCAACCATGGCGGACGCCAGCTCGACGGCTCGCGCTCGGCCTTCGACCATCTGGCAGAGATCGTCGATGCCGTGGGAGACCGCATCGACATCATGATGGATGGCGGCGCTCAGCGCGGCACCCATGTGCTGAAGGCCCTCTCGCTCGGCGCCAAGGCTGTCGGCCTCGGCCGCTATTACCTCTACCCGCTGGCCGCCGCCGGAGAAAAAGGCGTGGACCGCGCCATGAACCTCATGAAAGCCGAACTGGTGCGCGACATGAGACTCATGGGCTGCACGAGCGTGAGCCAGCTGAGCCGGGGGAATTTGCGGTTTCGGTGAAGGGGGTTGCGGGGGGAATGGCAAACAGGCTGTCAGCTTTCTTCCTTCGGCCGCCTCCCGACGAGGAAAGCCCCAATCGCCATGGCCTTGACGCCAATGGCGAGCAGGAAGACTGCCGTCCCGGTTGCACTGGATCCAAGCAGGCCGGCTTCTGTGCCAGCCCGCACAATTCCGAAAACAGCCGGGGCAAACGCGTAGCTCGCCTGCCCGATGGCAACGATGGCGGGCACGACGCGCGCCGTGTCCTCTTTCGCAAACTCGACCTGTGCGATCAGGGGCGGCAAGGATGTGGCATTGCCAATGCCGAAACCAAACAGAACCACGCCGAGCACGATCAACGTTGGCGTGGCCAGACCAGACGTCAGCAGAATGCTGATGCCAAGAATCTGGATGCCATAGCTGAGTGAGGCCACGACGCGCCGGTCGGCATCCGCCGGCATGAGCCAGCCGAAGGCTGTGCGTCCAGCTATGGCAGAGGCCGTCGCAAGCCCGGCAATCACACCGGCCCAGGCCGCGCCAAGTGCTGGCACAATCAGCGAGAACAGATGCGCCAGCAGACCGATCTGCGCGAAGAGACCGAGCGCCATCCCGGCAGCCAGCGTGCGAAACTGCCAGCTTTGCCAAAGTGCGGCGCCAGGTCGCGATGCGACAGTGTTCGCAGCCGCAGTTCCAGACGCGAGACCTGCCACTTCACCATCTGGCTGCTGGTCAAGATCAGAAGGCGTTACGCCAACCAAGGATGCTGTGAGCCACCACACGACGGCGATCATCACGATGCCGATCATGATCGCCGCGAGAGGAAAACCGAACTGGCCGATCAGCAACACCCAGAGCGGCGAGAAAATGACACCGCCAATGCTGGCGCCGTTATAGGCTGTCGACAGCGCCTTGGGCCGAAGCCTGATGAACCACGGCGAGACAATCGCATTGATTGCCGCTGCCCCCATCGTCACCCAGCCGCAGCCGGTGAGGATCGTGGCGAGGAAGAGTTGCCACGGTACCGTGGCAAACGCCCAGCCGCACAGTCCGAGCGCCAGCACAACTGAGCCAACACGCGTGACGGCTGGAAGCCCAAAGCGCCTGTAGAGTTTTGGCATGTTGGCGACGACCAGAACGCCCGCCAGATAGTGCACCGTCACGGCAGCCGAGACGAGCGCGATCGACCAGCCGCGCGCCTCTCTGACCGCATGAAGATAGACCGGCGGCCCATAAAACCCGAGCCCCCAGCCAAAAATGGCCAGCACGAAGGCACCGGCCACCACGCGCCAACCAAAGAAAGCTGTGTTCGGATTTAGGTTGCTGGCCATGGTCGCAGAGTCTCCGGGTCGCTGGTGAGAAAGATCAGGCAAGCTCACCTGACAGCCCCGGATCATAGGGACAGTC
>JANMMX010000068.1:0-3895 GCA_031373605.1 Allobosea sp.
TATGATGTGCTGCCAGCCGTTGTCGATACGGCCAGCGCGGTGAAATCCAAGACTGTTGTCCATGCAGAGGCGCCTGATAACAGCGTCTACAACTGGCATCTGGGCGACAAGGCCGCGACCGACAAAGCCTTCAAGGCCGCCAAACACATCACCAAGCTGCACATCATCAACAACCGGCTGGTGCCGAACCCGATGGAGCCGCGCGCGGCTGTGGGCGATTATGACACGGGCGAAGGCGCCTTCACGCTCTACACCACCAGCCAGAACCCGCATGTGGCCCGCCTTGTGCTGTCGGCCTTCATCGGCATCGCGCCGGAGAACAAGCTGCGCGTCGTGGCGCCGGATGTCGGCGGCGGCTTCGGCTCCAAGATCTTCATTTATGCGGAAGAAACCGTCTGCGTCTGGGCGGCCAAGAAAGTGGGGCGTCCGGTCAAGTGGACTTCGGACCGCACTGAGGCCTTCCTTTCGGATGCGCACGGGCGCGACCATGTGACGAATGCCGAGCTGGCAATGGACTCGGAGGGGAAGATCATCGGCCTGCGGGCTCACACCACGGCCAATCTGGGGGCTTATCTGTCGACATTCTCGTCCTCGGTGCCGACCTATCTCTATGCGCCGCTGCTGTCTGGCCAATATGACATCCCGGCGATCTATGCCGAGGTGGATGCGGTCTACACCAACACCGCGCCGGTCGATGCCTATCGTGGTGCCGGACGACCTGAGGCGACCTTCGTGGTCGAGCGGCTGGTGGAGGTCGCAGCGCGTGAGCTGGGCCGTGATCCCGCCAAGTTCCGGGCACAGAACTACATCAAGAAGTTCCCGCATCAGACGCCGGTCATCATGATGTATGACACCGGCAATTACGGCGCCTCGATGAAGAAGGCACTGGAGATGGCCGACTACAAGAATTTCGGCAAGCGCAAGCGCGAGAGCGCCCGCAATGGCAAGCTTCGCGGCATCGGTTTCTCCTCGTACATCGAGGCTTGCGGCATTGCGCCTTCAGCAGCTGTTGGTTCGCTGGGTGCAGGTGTCGGCCTGTGGGAATCGGCGGAAGTGCGCGTCAACCCGGTCGGCACCGTCGAGGTGCTGACAGGCTCGCACAGCCATGGTCAGGGGCATGAGACGACCTTCGCGCAGCTGGTCTGCGAGCGGCTGGGCATCCCTATCGAGAATGTCTCCATCGTCCATGGTGACACCGACAAGGTGCAGATGGGCATGGGCACCTATGGCTCGCGCTCGGGCGCGGTTGGCATGTCGGCCATTTCCAAGGCGCTCGACAAGGTCATCGCCAAGGGCAAGAAAGTGGCGGCCTATGTGCTGGAAGCTGCTGAAAAGGACATCGACTTCAAGGATGGCCATTTCCTCGTGAAGGGCACCGACAAGACACTCGATTTCGGCTCCTGCGCGCTGCAGGCCTATGTCGCCCACAAGTTCAACGGGCAGGATCTGGAGCCCGGCCTGAAGGAGGGAGCGTTCTATGACCCGACGAACTTCACCTTCCCGGCCGGCGTACATATCTGCGAGCTGGAGGTCGATCCGGAGACCGGCCGCACCAGCATCGAGCGCTGGACGGCGGTGGATGATTTCGGCGTCATCATCAACCCGATGATTGTCGAGGGGCAGGTGCATGGCGGCATCGCCCAGGGCGTGGGCCAGGCAATGCATGAGGGCGCGGTCTACAATGCCGATGGCCAGCTGCTGACAGCGAGTTTCATGGATTATTGCATGCCGCGGGCTGACGATTTGCCGTCCTTCGCGGTCGGCACGACAGTCACGCCTTGCCCGTCTAACCCGCTTGGCATCAAGGGTTGCGGCGAGGCGGGCGCGATTGCGGCACCTGCCGCCGTCATGAACGCGATGACGGATGCGCTCGGCCACGAGGACATCACCATGCCCTGCACGCCGCAGGCGGTGTGGCGGGCGGCACAGAAGACGATGAAAATGGCCAAGGCGGCCGAATAACGACATCCCGACGGAGGACATCTCATGTACGCTTTCCAGTATCACCGTCCGGTCTCGGTGCGTCAGGCCGCAGGGCTTCTTGCCAAGAAGGAAGAGGCCAAGCTTCTTGCCGGCGGCCAGACACTGCTGCCGACCATGAAGCAGCGGCTGGCCTCGCCCGACAATCTGGTTGATCTGGGGGCCGTTGCCGAGCTCAAGGGCATTGTCCACAAGGGTCGCACCATCGTGATCGGCGCCATGAGCACCCATGCCGAGGTAGCAGCCTCGCCTGCGGTGCAGGAGGCAATTCCTGCTCTTGCGGCGCTCGCCAACAACATTGGCGATCCCCATGTTCGAAACAAGGGCACGATTGGCGGCTCTGTCGCCAACAATGATCCTGCTGCGGACTATCCCGCCGCCTGCCTTGCGATGGGTGCCACCATCGTCACCAACAGGCGCAAGCTGGAAGCGGACGCCTTTTTTACCGGCCTTTACGAAACGGCGCTGGAAGAGGGCGAGATTGTCACCAAGGTGGTGTTCCCCATTCCCTCCAAGGCGGCCTATGCCAAGTTCCCCAACCCGGCCTCGCGCTATGCGATGGTGGGCGTCTGCGTTGCCAAGCGCGGTGCGGATGTGCGCGTGGCGGTGACGGGTGCGGGCGAGTCCGGCGTGTTCCGCTGGAGTGAAGCAGAAGCTGCGCTGAAAGCCCGCTTCGGCACCAAGTCGCTGGACGGGCTGTCCGCCAAGGCAAAGGGCCTCAACGCCGACATGCATGCCGATGCCGATTATCGCGCGCATCTGATCGGCGTGATGACACGCCGCGCAGTGGCGGCCGCGACAGGCAAGTAGAAACGGCCAGTAACGACAGGCAGCGGCTCGCATGAGGCTTTGGGAGTTCGCCATCGCTGCGACGATTGCCGAAATCACGCCCGGCCCCAACATGGGCTACCTCGTGGCGCTGGCGCTCGCCCAAGGGCGCAGGGCCGGGTTGGCAGCCGTTGCCGGCGTCGCACTTGGCTTAAGTCTGCTGGGTGTGGCTGCAGCCTTGGGCTTCGGCTTGCTGACACAACAGGTGCCTTATGCCGGCCAGGTGCTGCGCTGGGCCGGTGTCGCCTATCTGTTCTGGCTGGCCTATGAGGCCTGGCGCGGCATGGACACGGCTGGCGAAGGCGAGATGGCGCCATCCTTCCGGCGCGGCCTGACGGTCAATCTGCTGAACCCCAAGGCTGCGGTGTTCTATGTCGCGGTGCTGCCGCTGTTCCTGCACCCCGCAGATGCCGGGCTTAGCCCCCAGCTCTGGCTGACAGCGCTCTATGTGCTGATTGCGACGGGCGTCCATACGGGTCTGGTGCTCGGCGCGTCTTCGCTGCGTGGCGCGTTTGTCGAGAGCGAGCGGCTCGTGCTGTTCCGGCGCGCCGCAGCCATCATGATGGGGTGCGTCGCGCTGTGGTTTGCCTGGGAGACGCGGCATTGAGCGGCAGGTATGCCATGTGCTTGCCTGCGCAAAACACCGTCCGCGCGAACACGGATGGCGCTTCTGGCCTTGAAAGCCCGATCGGCAGCGCCTCAATAAAAGAAGCGTTCTTCGACGATTTTGCCGTCCTTGATCGTGTAGAGGCCGACTTCCTGCATCGCGGTTCTCTTGCCGGTGGCGCGCTCGGTCACATCCACGGCGAAGATCAGGCTAAACTGGTCGCCATTCATGTAGGGCCCTTCGGTCCCGATGCTGTGAACCTCATGCGCGCCATACCACCACTCGGATTTGGCCTTGATGGCAGCCGTGCCCTGCACGCGGGCTGTAGGCCCTTCAAAAGCCTCGATGCTGACAATGTCAGGGGAGTTGAACGTGGCAGCTGCGCCATGATGGTCGCCGGCTTTCAGCATGTCGGTAAAGGCTTTGGCGGTTTCAGACGGGGTCATCGTTGGCTCTCCTGATCGTGCAGCCCGGCTTGGC
>JANMMX010000086.1:0-10162 GCA_031373605.1 Allobosea sp.
TCGGGGGCTGACATCAAGAATCAATCCCCGGTCAGAACTTGTCGAGGTCGCGACCGACTGTCGCCTTGAGCTTGTTCTCGCCTGGCTTGCCATCGGGCGCGTAATAGCCGGCTGCCTTCTTGGCCTCCATCTCGACAGAGGCGTCTTCCGGAATCAGCTCAGGCGGAATGGCGACACGCTCACCGATCTCGATGCCAGATTCCTCCAGCGCCTCAAACTTCATGTT
Source organism: Allobosea sp. (assembly GCA_031373605.1). Taxonomy (GTDB): domain Bacteria; phylum Pseudomonadota; class Alphaproteobacteria; order Rhizobiales; family Beijerinckiaceae; genus Allobosea. The sequence continues at coordinate 227 of JANMMX010000086.1, forward strand.
CGACATGGACATGAAGCGGTCAAGCCGGGTCACACCCAGCCAATGCAGCACATCGGGCATGAGCTGCTGGAAGCGCGCATCCTGCACACCGGCCACGCATTCTGTCCGTTCGAAATAGGTCGAGGCCTGATCGCCGCCTTCCTGCCGCTTGCGTGCATTGTAGACGAGGAACTTGGTCACCTCGCCCAGCGCCCGGCCCTCCTTGCGGTTATAGACGATGATACCCGCGCCGCCCGATTGCGCTTCCCTCACGCACTCCTCGATGCCGTGCACGAGATAGGGTCGACAGGTGCAGATGTCGGACCCGAACACGTCGGAGCCGTTACACTCGTCATGGACGCGGGCCGAGACGCGGCGCTTCGGATCCGTGATCGCCGAAATCTCGCCCATGATGTAGACGGTGCACCCGCCGATTGGCGGCATGAAGACCGAAAGATCAGGCCGCGTCACCAGCTCGGGAAACATGCCTGCTGTCTGCTCGAACAGAGTCCGCCGCAGCTCCTGCTCGGTCGTGCCAAAGCGCTCCGCAATGCCCGGCAGATGCCAGACCGGATCAACGGCTACCTTGGTGACAGAGATGTCACCCGAGCGGTGGAGAATTCCCTCATCCGCCGCCAGCCTGTGGCCTGCCATGGCCGCCAGAATCTCCGGCATGTTGAGCCGCGCCTTGGTGATCGCGATGGAGGGGCGGATGTCGACACCCTCTGCAATAAGTCGGCTAAAGTCTTGTGCGGCACGATGCCCCCACGGATCGAGCGAGACGATCTTGCCGGGTGTCGTCCATTGCGGATGCGGGCCAATTTCAGCCGTGGGATGCGTGTTGTGCAGGTCGGGCCTTTGCAACGGATTCAGAGCGCGCGCCGAGATCGCCAGCGCGCGATAGACCGAATAGGCGCCGCCATGGGTGCCGATGACATTGCGGTCGGCCGGGTTGGTGGTGGAGCCAATCAGCGGGCCGCGTTCGGCGACAGTGCCCGCACTCCAGCGCACCGGATGTCGCACCACGCCTGTGTTCGGCTCCGGGTGCGAGGTGAGGCGGATATGCGTCGAGCGGTTTTGCGTCATGCACGACAACTCCTCGAGTCGACAAGGTCTGGAATCGACAAGGCCCCGGACGGGCCGGGGCCTTCTGTTTCAAGCGCTGCAGGATGGATCAGCAAGGGCGTAACGTCAAATGCCCCGGGAGGATAAAACTATTCCGCAATGAGTGCTGGAGGCGAAGCCCCTATCGCGCCGGAACGAATACAGGGCGCGCCAGTCGCGATTGCGCTGTCAGCCTGATCCCGGCATTGGCTGCGCCATAACCCTGATAGCCGTCGCGCTGGATGATTTCGAAGAAGAAACCGCCGTCAAGCGTGTGTGTATACGCCTGGAAAAAAGCTCCATGTGCATCCTGATCGTAGAGGATGTTCAGCGCTTCCAGCTCGGCAATGCTCTCTTGAGACAGGTCGGCCCGGGTTTCCAGATCATCATAATAGTTTGATGGAATCGGCAGCAGCTCGAGCCCGTTGGCGAGCAGCCGCCGCACTGTGCTGCGGATATCCTGCGTGGCGAAGGCGATGTGCTGCACGCCCGAACCGAAGAAATCCGTCACAAAGCGCGCGGACTGGGTCCGGTGGCTCTGCGAGCCGTTCAGCACGAGCCGCAGCCCCTCGCCGGTGACTGCCTGCCCGACAGTCACACCGCTTTCGATGACCTGACTCTGGACCACGCCGCCAGGGTCCATCACGGCCTGGCTCGGGAGCTTGCGCGTCTCGAACAGCGACGAATAAAAGAGCAGCCAGGTCAGCATGTCCTCGTATTGCATCGACTGGGACACATGGTCGACTGCCAGCAACCCGGCATCGTTCGGCGCGGCGTCCGTGGGGACAAAGTCCAGCTGCGACCAGCGCCCGAGCGTCGATTTGCCATCAACGAAATAGACCAGACTGCCGCCAAGGCCACGCACGGCGGGCATATCAAGTTCGCCCGGACCAACAGCCCCGGCATGCGGCATGTCCAGCAACGCACGCGCACGCGCAACGGTCGCCTTTGCATCAGACACGCGCAGGGCCAGCGCGCAGACCGAGAGTCCGTGGGTCAGATGATAGCTGTGGGCGAAACCGGCCTTCTCGCTGTTCACGACGATGCGGATGTCACCTTGCGACCAGAGGGTGACAGCCTTGGAGCGGTGCTTGCCAGCGGGTGTGAAACCGAGCGCGGAAAGCAGCTGCCCGAAACCAGCGCTGCCGGATTGATCAACCACAAATTCGATGAACTCGACCGCTTCCACCGCAGCAGGTGCTGGCATGGGGGCGACGCCTTCCAGCGGCTTTTCCTGACGGCGGCTGGCGCCGTCGAGCAGGCAGATGAGCGAGCGGTGCCCGTCAAGTGCGACAGCATGCGGAGAGGCTGCGCGGAACCTGTCGTTGAAAATCTCGAGCGAGAGGTGACCGTCATAGCCTGTCTGGCACAGGGCATCCATGAACGCTGCCAGATCGAACTCGCCCTGACCCGGCATGCAGCGCCAGTGGCGACTCCAGCTGAGATAGTCCAGCTGGAGCCTGGGGGCATCGGCCACCTGCACCAGAAAGATGCGATCGCCGGGGATCGCCGCAATTGGCTTCAGGTCCGTGCCGCGCGCCTGGATGTGGAACGTGTCGAGCACAAGGCCAACGGCTGGATGGGCGGCCCGGCGCACCACTTCCCAGGAGTCGCGATAGTCATGGATGTGCGGCGCCCAGGCCAGCGCCTCGAAACCCACGCGCATGTTGCGCTTTTGCGCACGCAAGCCCAGCTCGGCAAAATCATCTGCCATCCGGCTGATGCCGCCCAGCGCCTCGGGTGAGGCATTGCTGCAGACAAAGAGCAGGTCGCTGCCAAGTTCCTGCAGCAGATCGAACTTGCGCTCGGCCCTGTCAAACCCGCGTTGGCGACGTGTGGCAGGCATGCCCTCGAAATCGCGGAATGGCTGGCAGGTGATGATCTCGAGGCCAAGGTCACCGCAGATCCGGCGCACATCGGCAGGCGTTCCCGGAAAGGCGATCAGGTCATTCTCGAAAATCTCGACAGCCCGGAAGCCCGCAGCCGCGATGGCTTCCAGCTTCTCCTGAAGTGTTCCGGAGATGCAGACGGTGGCGATGGATGTCTTCATGAGATGCCCTGCCCTGCCCTGCAAACCCGCGTGCCGCACCAGCGGTGGCGTTTTTCATCTTGCGTTCGGAGGTATGCGATCTTCAGACCTGAGCCTTCCGGCTCATTGAAATCAACCGGGCCAGCCGCTCCACCGCGAGCGTGTAACCTTGCGTGCCGAAACCCGCCATCACCCCATCTGCGCGCAGCGAGACATAGGAGTGATGCCGGAAGGATTCGCGTTTGTGCACGTTGGAGATGTGAACCTCGATCACGGGCGGATCGAACGTGTTCAACGCATCCAGAATGGCAATCGAGGTGTGGGTGAAGGCCCCCGGATTGATGATGATCCCGGCGGCCATATCGCGCGCCTCTTGAATCCAGTCGATCAGCTCGTATTCGCGGTTCGACTGGTGGAAGCGGACATGCAGCCCGTGCCCGCTGGCGGCCGCGCGGCATTGCGCCTCGACATCAGCCAAAGTCTCGTGACCATAAATGTGCGGCTGACGCTTGCCGAGCAGGTTGAGGTTCGGTCCATGGAGGATGAAGATTACGGGAGACGCCGAAGCTGGCGTTGATATCTGTTCAGCAGATGACATCGTTCCCCCCAAATCTCGAATCTTGATGGCGCAAGCCAGTGAACCGAAAAGCGTCACGCAAGTTCAAAATGTACTGTATTGTTAAATTGGTCAATGGCGAAAATATCCATGCCCCGGCCTTGGCCCCTGCGGACATGGCCTAATCCGCGTTGCGGCTCACAGCATGCTTGGCAGCACCCGGTCCGGCGGCTTGTGACCATCCATGAAGGTGCGGATGTTGACGATGACTTTTTCGCCCATGTCCAGCCGTCCCTCGGTGGTGGCGGAGCCCATATGGGGCAGCAACACGACCTTGTGGGCGCGCGCCAGCTTCAGCAGGCGCGGATTGACCGAGGGCTCGTGCTCGAACACATCCAGACCGGCGCCGCCCAGTTCGCCCGCTTCCAGCATGCGCGAAAGGGCTGTCTCGTCAACGATCTCGCCACGCGCCGTGTTGATGAGGATGGAATCCGGCTTCATGAGCTTGAGGCGGCGGGCCGAAAGCAGATGATAGGTTGCAGGCGTGTGCGGGCAGTTCACCGAGACAATGTCCATGCGTGACAGCATCTGGTCCAGCGAATCCCACCAGGTCGCCTCAAGCCCCTCCTCGATCGCGGCGGGCAGGCGGCGGCGGTTGTGGTAGTGGATTGAAAGGCCGAATGCCTTGGCGCGTTTCGCCACGGCCTGGCCGATGCGGCCCATGCCGACAATGCCAAGCCTTTTGCCGGTGATGCGCGCACCCAGCATCCAGGTGGGAGACCAGCCAGACCAGTTGTCATCGGGGACGACTCGCGCACCTTCCGCAATGCGGCGTGCGACAGAGAGTATCAGGGCCAGAGTCATGTCGGCGGTGTCGTCGGTCAGAACGCCTGGCGTGTTGGTGACCGTGATGCCGCGCTGGACGGCGCTGGCCACATCGATGTTGTCGACGCCATTGCCAAAATTGGCGATGAGTCGCAGCTGATCGCCCGCCTGCGCGATGATGCTGGCATCGATCCGGTCTGTCACGGTCGGGACCAGGACATCAGCGGTTTTCATCGCCTCGATCAGGGCAGCCGGGCTCATTGGCGTGTCATCGAGGTTCAGCTGCGCGTCGAAAAGCTCCCGCATCCGCGTTTCCACGACATCGGGCAATTTGCGCGTCACCACAACCACGGGCTTCTTCTTCGACATCGACGGCTCCATCGTGCTTTTTCAGCACCTGTTCTGCATTTTGGCTTGCGCCGTGATTGCGCCTCAACCGCTTGTTAACGCTGGTTCACACTTAATGCACTTTGACTGGGTGCCCGCTCATGGCACTGACCGCTTTTGTCTAGCAGGGCGGCAAAGGAACACAACCTGACCTTTTTGCGCAACGACTCGGGCAAGATGGCAGGCACGGCAAACTGGCGGACAAGAAGAGACGGGCGGAGTGGTTTGATGGCGTTTTCAGGATGGCTGCGGCATGGGGTTTTGCCGGGCACTTTGCTGAGCTTTGCTCTTTCGGCAGCCCTTGCTGCACAGGAAACTCCGCAAGGTGCAGTTACCGGCCTGCCTGTGCCGCGCTATGTCAGTCTCAAATCCGACAGGGTGAACTTGCGCGAGGGGCCTTCCAAAGAGCATCGCACAAGCTGGGTCTTCCAACGCGCGGGGCTCCCCGTCGAGATCACGGCCGAGTTCGAAACCTGGCGCCGTATCCGCGACGCCGATGGCTCGGAGGGCTGGGTGCTGCATTCCCTGCTGTCAGGTCGCCGAACCGCACTGGTTTCGCCATGGGTGAAGACTGCCAATACCACGCTGACATTGCATGAGCGCGCCAGCGACAATGCTGAAGTTGTGGCAAGGCTTCAGCCAGGCGTCATCGCCAATGTCAAAAGCTGCTCAGGCAGCTGGTGCCGGGTGGTGATCGAGCGCGTTGACGGCTACTTGCGCCAGGAACGGCTCTGGGGTGTTTATCCCAACGAAAAAGTCGACTGAGACTGTCGCGCCTCGGTCGCGGGCTCGGCATCAGCTGCTGACAGCGCCTTGCGGCGCTCGCTTGCTGCACGCCCCAGCTGGTCCATCGCCAGACGGTAGGCTGAAAGTCCAGCATCGTCGATTCCAGCCTTCGAGAAATTCTCGAGTGTCACAGCCAGAAGCTCATCCGCCTCTGCCTCGATGTCGCGCAAGATGGACTCGCTGGCTGCAGCGCGCGCCTCGCCGATCATCGCGACCAGCCTGGTCAGTCCAGACAGGGCCTCCCTGCGCCTTGTGCCGCTCATCTGGCCAAGCAAAGCTGCACCGACCGAGCCGAAGAGCGACAGGCCCATCACACCGAGATAAAACCAGTCGCCATAACGCTCGAAAAAGGTCTTTTGCTCGCCATCAATGAAGGCAGCTGCGCCAGTGTGGACCGGCAAGGCGGAATTGCGATCCGTCACCGGCGCCTCGATCCCCTGGATCTGTGGCACTTCCTGCGCCATCGAGGCACGCAGGCCAAGCAGCACCCGCGTCAGCTCGCCAACAAGATCTTCGTCCAGATCCTGTCGCGCCACCAGCCGCGAGGTGATGGCGATGGTCGGCAAGGCCTCTGCCGGGCGCGGCGGATCACCACCAAAGGCACCGCGCACGATCTCGCCTGTCTCGATGCCGCGATAACGGCTGGCAAGGGCATCAGCCTCGCGAACGGGGATGAAGACCGGATCCGTGCCCCAGGACTGGCGCAGGAACATCGCACCTTGCGTCTGCGTCCGGGCGGTGGCGGCACCCACCGAGAAGATTACGTCCACCCGCTGCTGCTGCACCGCCGCCACGATCTCGGCCGGCGTCAGCGGGATGATCTGCACCTGCTCGGGATTGACCTCATAGTGAGTCAGGATCAGGCGCAGCAGATCGATATTGCCGCTTGGAGGGCTGACGACGCCAATGCGCTTGCCGCGCATGTCAGCGATCCGCTCGACACCCCTGTCGCGCCCCGTCACGAAGAATGGGAAAAGCCTGCGCATGATGATGACTGTGTCTGCCTTGGGTGGCAGCGCGATGTCGGGGCGGATGATGGCCAGATCGACCTTCTCGGCCTCGATTGCCTGGGCACTTTCAGCCGTGCCGGCCGTCAGCACGAGCTTGAGACGGATCCTGGACTTTTCGCGATCCAGCCCCTGCACAAAAGCCGCGGCAAGCCGCGCATCCTCGGACCCGAGCGGGCCGACGGCCAGGGTGATTTTTCTGGGCTGGCTGGAAAAATGAATGGCCAGTGCACCAAGGCCAGCCAGAGCCAGCAGGCAGGCCAGAACCAGAAAGCTACGTTGGCCCATCGATGCCCAGTTTCCGAACGCGTGAAGAGCTGCAACCCCTGTATCGTTCTTGCCTGAGACACAACGATGTCACAAGTGCGGCACATTCATCAGATGGCACAGACTAGCGGCTCGACACCCCGTGTCCTGTTGTCTCGGCCGTCTCGACGGCAATCTCGACAATCTTGGTGATGAGGCTCTGGTCGTGCGAGGCGGGCCAGCTGGCCGTGAAGCCAAGGCCGGGCATTGCCTCCGGCGTATCGATTTCAACCAGTGCGCCCGCTGCGACATCACGCGCCACAATCGCTCGCGGCACCAGGGCCACACCCATGCCCTCGACGGCCATGCGCAGAACAGGCGCCAGTGCCGAACTGGCATGGATGCGGCGGTTGGGCACGTCGCGCGCGGCCAGCCGCTCAACCAGCGCGACATAAGGCACGGTCCGTCGCGCAAAGGTGATGATCGGGTATGCGGCAATGGCCTCAAGAGGCACGGGCGGCGCGGGGAAAACAAGCGACGGGCTGGCATAGAAGCCAAGCGGGAAATCCGAGAGTGGGTGATTGCGCACATGCGGTGCGCTGACCGGACCGAGCAGGAAAGCCAGATCGAGCTCATGGCCCACGAGCCGGTCGCGCAGGTTGGGCGAGATGTCGACATCGATCTCGAGCTCGATCTGCGGATACTCCTGCCCGACCCGCGCGATGAAAGCCGGCAGCCAGGTCTGCACCACGGTTTCAGCAACGCCCAGGCGCAGCACGCGCTGGAAGGCCTGGGGTGTCACGATGCTCGTCAGCATCTGCCCATGCAGCCTCAGCAGGCGTTCGGCATGCACGAGCAGCTCCCGGCCCTTGTCGGTCATGGACACCGAGCGCTGCGTCCTGTCGAGCAGCCGCGCGCCAACCTGCGCCTCAAGCTGCTGAATGCGGAGGGAAATTGCGGGCTGTGTCGTGTTCAGCTTGCTCGCTGCCCCGCGAAAGCTCTTGAGTGTGGCAACCCAGAAGAAGGTTTCGAGATTGCGGAAATCGATCACAAGAGTGTTCTCAACGATAATTATTTCTTATCATTCGATATCACGAATGGCAATTTGACCTCGGCCTTCCACAGTGATTGCCTGTCGTATGGAAAACAGGGCGGCTATGACGGTGGCGATGAGCAGCATGACGGCGCAACGCGAGCTTGATCTGGGAACACCTTCGGGCGTCAGACTGGCCGCGCGTTCGGGCGCGCTGGATGGCCCGACATCGGGTTATGCCGATGGTTATGTGCAAGGCAATCTTGTGATTCTGCCGACTGCATTTGCGGGCGATTTTCTGCGCTTCTGCCAGCTCAACCCCAAGCCCTGCCCGATCATCGGAATGACAGACGTTGGCAGCCCTCATCTTCCAGAGCTTGGCGCGGAGATCGACATCCGCACCGATGTGCCACGCTATCGCGTCTGGCGCGACGGCGTGCTGGAATCCGAGCCCAGTGACCTGCAAGCAGTCTGGCGCGATGACCTGGTGAGCTTCATCATCGGCTGTTCGCATTCCTTCGAGGATGCATTGATGAGCGATGGGCTTAAGCTGCGCCATGTCGAGGCTGGGCTGACGGTGCCGATGTACCGCACGAACATCTCGTGCACGCCCGCCGGGCCCTTTGCCGGGCCGCTGGTGGTGTCAATGCGGCCTTTCCGGCCAGCAGAAGCAATCCGTGCCATCCAGATCACCACGCGCTTTCCCGCTGTTCATGGCGCGCCGTTGCACATCGGGCGGCCTGATCTGATCGGCATTGCCGATCTGGGCAAGCCCGACTGGGGCAACCCGGTTGCGGTGCATGATGACGAGATGCCCCTGTTCTGGGCGTGTGGCGTGACGCCGCAGGCCGTGATCCAGGCCGCCCGCCTGCCCTTCGCGATCACGCATAAGCCCGGGCGCATGCTCGTGACCAATATCCTCAACAGCCGCCTCGCGGTGATGTGAGATGAGCCACTGATCTTGCCTGCCGATGCCGACATGTTCAGCCAACGACAAGAGGGAGACCACGAAAATGACCAGACATCTGCTCGCCACCACCGCCATCGTCACCGGCCTTTTCGGCAGCCTCGCACTGCCCGCGCTGGGCCAGGGCCTGCCGCCTGGCCCGCCTGTCAACATGCAGGTGGTCACCCAACCTGGCCCGCAGTTCCCGCAATACACCCGCGTCGACATTCCGCTCCTGCGTGATGGCCTGCCTGCCAAGAGCGGCGGCCGCATAAAGGTGACGCTGGCGAGCTGGCCCGAGCGCAACCTCAACGGTCCGGAGATCATCCGTCTCGTGCGCGCCGGCCAGGTCGATATCGGTGCCGCGCCGCTGCCGACGGTGGCAGGCGAAGTGCCGCTGCTTGACGTGGTCGATCTCGCGGGTCTGAACCCCAACGTCCAGCAGGCGCGCCGGATGGCTGACGCCATGTTGCCAGAGATCAACAAGGAACTGGAGCGCACCGGCACGCGCATCATCGCGACCTATCCTTTTGCTGCGCAGGTCTTCTTCTGCCGGGGCGAGGTCAAGGGACTGGCCGATCTCAAGGGCAAGCGCGTGCGCACCAGCGGCGGCTCGCCAAACGACATGATGACGGCGCTCGGCGCGCAGCCGGTTTCGATTGGCTTCCCCGAAGTCTATGGCTCGCTTGAGCGCGGCGTGGCCGATTGCGCAATGACCGGCACGTCCTCGGGCAACAGTGCGCGGTGGTATGAGGTGACGCAGACGCTCTACACCTTGCCCGTGGCCTGGGCGGTCTCGGGCTATTTCATCAACATCGCCTGGTGGAACAAGCTCGACCCGGCCGTGCGCGACATGATCGAGAAGACCATGAAAGAGGTCGAGGATGCGCAGTGGAAACTGGCACTCGAGACCACCGAAGACGGCATTGCCTGCAACGGCGGCAACAAGGATGGCTGCAAGATCGGCAAGCTGGTCGACACCAAGCCCATGACAATCGTGAAGCAAACCGACGCCGATCTGGCAGCCGTGCGCACCGC
>JANMMX010000163.1:0-16984 GCA_031373605.1 Allobosea sp.
AGCTCATTGACCAGCCGGGCTTCCATTGCATTGTCGAGCGCGGCAGTCGGCTCGTCCAGCAGCAGCATTGCTGGCCGACCCATGAGCGCACGCGCCAGCGAAACGCATTGCCGCTCGCCACCCGACAGGCGTAAACCGCCCGGACCCACCATCAGGCTGTAGCCGGAGGGGTGCTTGCTGACGAAATCATGCACGCCGGTGATCCGCACCACGCGCTCGAATTCGGCCGCGGACACACCAGGCAGGCCGAGCACCAGATTGTCCTCGATGCTGAGATCGACCAGCTGCGCATCCTGCGGCATCAGGCTGATCGCCCGCCGGAGCTGGGCAGGATCGAACTGGCGCGCGTCGCGCTCATCAACCAGAAGGCGGCCATCGACCGGATCATGCAGCCGCGCCATCAGCCGCAACAGGGTTGATTTGCCGCAGCCTGCCTTGCCGACAATGCCGATGCGCTCGCCCGGCCTGATGCTCAGTGTGATGTCGCGCAGCACAGGTTGAGTCTCACCCGGATGGCTGAAGCTGACACGGTGCAGATCGATCCGTCCCTTTATGGAGGCGGCGCTGGCTGCCCGCAGGTCCCCGCCCGCCTCGACAGGCGCGCTGAGCAGCGGGCCGATGGCCGCTGCCGCCTCCAGCGCCTGATAGGCACGAAATAGCTGGCCGGTGACGATGCTGATCGGTGTCATGGCGCGGTTGACCAGCAGGATTGCTGCAGAAAGCGCACCAATCGTCATGGCCGAAGCGTCGATGCGGAAAACGCCGATCACGATGGCCGCCACCATGACAGCTTGAACGATGACGGCGCTGCCTTGCGCGGCCAGCCCATGCCAGTAGCGCATCTTGTGGGCACTGAAGGTTGCCTGATCTGCCGCCTGCTCCCAGCTGCCAAGGAAGTGACTGGCTGAAGACGTGGCGCGGATACGCTCCTGCGAGGCGACCGCATCGATGACGGCCTGCATCTGGCGGCGAATGAAGCCGACATGACCGGCCTGGCTGCGATGCGACATCGCGTGCGACAGCACATGCAGGCCAACCATCAGAAGGGTGCCGATCAATGGTGCCAGCGCGACAGGCCCCGCGATGCTGGCCAGAAACACGATCATGATGATGAAGAACGGCAGATCGACCAGCAGGCTGACCAGCAGCTGCGGCGCCAATTGCGCCATGCCCTCAAGCTCGTGGACCGGCTGCATCACGGCGCCAGCCGAACGCGGCACTTCGGCGCTGCGGGCAAAGAGCAGGCGACCGACCAGCCGCCCCTGCAGCGAAAGGCTGACGGCGGCGCCTGCCGCATCAAACAGTTTCAGCCGCGCGTGACGCAGGCAGAATTCCAGCCCGAGTGCCAGCAGCACACCAAGCGCCAGCGCCCAAAGCGTCTCGAAGGCAGCATGCGGAATGACCCGGTCAAACACCGCCATCGAGAACAGCGGCAGTGCAAGGCCAATGACATTGATGAGCAGGGAGGCCAGCACCAGCTGCACGATCAGCGGCTTCTGGCTGCGCATGGCTTCCGTCAGAAAGCCGGCAATCACGCCCGAAGACGGTGACTGCACTGGCAATGCCGCGCGTGGCGCGCGTGACACGGGCGCTTCGGACTCAACCGCTTGCTCGGTCGGCTGAACCTTGAAGACCGTGCCTGTTGCCTCGGCGATCAGCGCCGCACGATCTGCGATGACCTCGCCATGCGCCGTTCCCAGAACCACGTCGCCATCCTGCGCCAGTGACAGCGCCAGCCGGCTGCTGCCGTCAGTCAGCATGATGATGCAGGGCATGTCCTGCCCGACAAGGCCAACAATGCTGCATTGCTGGCAGGTCGCCTGCAACCCGAGGCGCTCGGCCAGCATGGCGAGCGCTGCCGGACCCAATGATGAGGCTGCGGCATCAGCTGTTGCGCTGCCATCTGCGCGCGCCTTGCGCCAGAGCACGGCCAGACGATACAGATCGGCTGCCGGGTGACTGGTCGGCCCTAACCCCGCGATTGCCGTTTGCGCGCGCTGGCCCAGTGGAATTTCTCCTGGCACTGCGGCGCCCTGCTGCTGCCTCGCAAACCTGTCCTGCAAGCGCGCCAGAGCATCGCGCACGGACGCATCCGCCATCGACGCACCAGTCCTTGCGGCATCCGGACGTGAAGCATCTGGCCGTGAAGCGTCTTTCATGGCGGTCTCGACCCTTGGCCCCTCGCGCCATTCGCCCGGATGACGAAGCGCCAGGCCACAGCATGTCGGTGGTTATGCTTAACAGCCGGTAAACCCTTTGCTGCGAAGCTGCACGCCACAAGGTTCAAGAGCGCAAACTGCCCATGCTTCCCGCCAGCCGTTCTCTCAGCCAGCCCGCACTGGCCTATCCCCGGCGCTGCGACACGATTGCGACGCGCGCGCAACGCCAGATGATCTGGACCATCGGGGCTGCGGTCATCCTGTCACTGGGTTGGGCAGCGCTCACCACGCTCGACAAGGTGACGCGAGGCGCAGGCCGCGTGGTGCCGCAGGTGCGCAACCAGTTGATCCAGCATCTGGAGGGCGGCATCGTCTCCGAAATTCTGGTGCGCGAGGGCGAGAAGGTCGAGGCTGGTGCAACGCTGATCCGCATCGACAACAGCTTCTCGCGTGCCGAACTGCAGCAGAATCAGTTGGAGCTGAAGGCCAAGTCCCTCCAGATGCTCAGGCTGGAGGCCGAGTCGCGCGGGCAGAACATCTTCTTCGTGCCGCCCGACATGGCCGAGCAGATCCCGCAGATCGTGATGCAGGAGCGCTCGCTGTTTCGCGCCCGACAGGACGGGCTGAAAGCGCAGCTGAACGTGGTCGACGAGCAGCACCGGCAGAAGGAAATCGAACTGGCCGAAATGCGCACGCGCTGGAAATCGACCCAGCGCGAGCGCGAGATCGTTTTGCCACGCCTCGAGAGCCTGCGCCGTCTGGTCAAGATGGGCGCTGTCTCCAACAACGAGTTGCTGGAGAATGAGCGCATCCTGCAGCAGGTCGAAGCGAAGCTCGCGGCCCTCCTGCACGATGTGCCAAGACTTGAGGCTGCCGTCAGCGAGCTGGCGCGCCGCCGCGAAGAAACCATCCTGCGCTTCCGCGCCGAGGCCGAGAAGGACCAGCGCGAGACATCCGTGGTGGTTGCCAAGCTGGAAGAGGCGATCACCGCCATGCGCGACCGCAGCCGCCGCACCGAGGTGGTGGCGCCGGTCGCCGGCATCGTCAACAAGCTGTTCATAGACACGATTGGCGGCGTGGTGAAATCCGGCGAGCCGCTGATCCAGCTGGTTCCAGCCGAAGCCTCTGTCGTGGTCGAGGCGCGCCTGTCACCTCAAGACCGCGCCGAGGTCTGGCCGGGCCTGCCTGCCGTGGTGAAGGTCTCGGCCTATGACTTTTCGCTTTACGGCGGGCTGAAGGGCAAGGTGCTGGACATTTCGCCCGATGCGCTCAGCGACGAGAAGGGCGAGCCCTATTTCCGTGTCCGGCTAGAAGCCGATGCCACCGCCTTTGGCCCCGGAAAACCGGTCATCCCCGGCATGCTGGCGCAGGTAGACATCCTGTCAGGTCGCCACACGGTTCTGGGATATCTGATGAAGCCGGTGCAGCGGCTGAAAAACGAGGCGCTGCGGCAGTAGCCTCAAATCACGGAGACGCGGGCGACTTCCTGCAACGTCACATTGTCGACGTATTGGTAGACCCCGCCGCCGAGATCGTTTGCCGTGTGGGCTGCATCCGTCAAGGCGGAGAAAGTGTCGTTTCCATCAAGATCGATCGTCAGCACATTGCCGGTAGGAGCAGATGTGCCCAGGATCGAGAGGGCTGCCGCGCCATTGAAGTTGGTCAGGTTCGCAGCAACACCAGCTTGCGAGAAATCGATGCTCTCGACCTGCGAAACGCTGCCGACAATGTCGGCCAGTGTCAGGGCTGCGCCGGTGGAAATTGTGACGCTGTCCACGTCCGCCCCGCCTTGAATGTCAGTGGCGGGCACGATCAGAGCTGAAGCGTCGATGTAGAACGCATCATTGCCAACGCCGCCAAGCAGAACATCATTGCCGCCCCCGCCGATCAGCGTGTCATTGCCAGCGCCACCTTCGAGCGTGTCATCACCTGTCCAGCCGTTGAGAGAATCGGCGCCAAGTCCGCCCGTCAGTTTTTCTGATCCGCCAGCACCAACCATCGTGTCGTTGAACGCAGAGCCGACATAGACCTCAAAATCACCGACATTGTCACCCGCTGCATCGCCGCCCGACCAGCTGTTGCCAATCAAGCTTATGTTGACCCCAGCGCTCGAGTTTTCCCAGCTGATCGTGTCGTCTCCAGTGCCACCGCGCATGAAGGTGCCTAGCGCGCCGGAGATGATATAGTCGTTGTCGGCATCGCCATAATATGAGCCGGTGCCAGATTGAGCGTCGATGCGGTCATTGCCATCATCGCCATGAAGAGTGTTGAACCCGGTGCCACCAAGCAAGGTGTCATTGCCGGTGCCACCGTCGATCTGGTCATTGTTATCGCCGCCATCAAGCCGGTCATTGCCGCCTGCGCCGGAAAGCGTGTCACTGCCTGCAAGACCGAGCAGCACGTTGGCGTCGGCTGTACCTGCGAGAGAGTTGTTGCCAGCCGTCCCTGTGATGTCTGTCACGTTGGCAATGCCGATCACACCATCTGCAAACTGGAATTCCTCGACATTGCTCACGCTGTCAGCGCCGTCGGTCATTGAGCCGAGGCTGTGAGAGATGGTGTAGGTCCCGGCAGACTCGGTGATCGTGTAGTCAGCACGGTTGCCTGTGAACACGACACGGTCCGTGCCGCTGCCGCCATCGATCGTGTCGTTGCCGGTGCCGCCGGTCACGGTATCATTGCCGCCACGTCCGTAGACCTCGTCAGCGCCGGCTCCGGCGTCAATCAGGTCCGCGCCATCAAGGACATCCTCGGTGACCAGATCACCGGAAATCGTGTCATCGCCATCAAGACCGCTGATGGTATCGGCACCATAATGCCCCCTCAGCAGGTTGGCTGAGGTCGTGCCCGTGAGATTGTCAGCGCCACTGCCGCCCTGCAGCCACTCGATATCGGAAATGACATCGCCCTGCGCGTCGCCGCCCGAGGCCGCATTGGTCTGCAGGTTGACGGTCACGCCGACCGTGTCATTGAAATAGTTCAGGAAATCGACCCCGTCATCGCCAGCGATCGTGTCGGCACCAGCACCGCCCAAAATCGTGTCATTGCCATCATCGGCATCAATCAGATCGTTGCCGGCAGCACCGTCGATGATGTCATCGTCATCGCCGCCATTGATCGTGTCTGCCAGACCGGCACCATTGATCGTGTCATTGCCGGCAAGGCCGTCGGCCAGCAGGTTTTCGCCAGGCGTCGTATAACTGTCATTGCCGCCCGTGAAGGCAAAGCCCGCAACCGCATCTGTCACCGTGATCGCAACCGCCTGATCGTCGAACTGCACGCCATCGGATGCGCGCACGATCACGTCATAGACGTTGTTGGCGCCTGCATCACCCGGCACCTCGAAGTCAGGCGCGCCGATGAAGGTCAGCACGCCGGTCGCGGCATTGATCGTGAACAGTGCCATGTCGGCACCACCAGAGATCGAGTAGCTGATCGTGCCAACAGTGTCAGCGTCATTTGCCGTCACTGTTGTGACAGCTGTGCCGTTCTCGGCGATGTTGATGGCAGCCGTCGGTCCGCCCAGGTTCGAGGTGATGGTTGGCGCGATGTCGTTGGCATCTGTCACCGTGACAGCGATGGCCTGCTCGTCGAACTGAACGCCATCGGAAGCCCGGACGGTCACATCATAAACGTTGTCCGCGCCTGCATCGCCCGGCGCCTCGAAGTTTGGCGCGCCGATGAAGGTCAGCACACCGGTCGCGGCGTTGATCGTGAACAGTGCCATGTCGGCGCCGCCCGTGATCGAATAAGTGACCGAGCCGATGGTGTCTTGATCTGTCGCTGCGACCGTGGTCACGGCTGTCGTGTTCTCGGCAAGACTGACGGCAGCGGTTGCGCCGGCCCCATTCGTGTTGATGACAGGCGCAACATCGTTCTGGTCGGCAATCGTAACGGCAATCGCCTGATCGTCGAACTGCACGCCATCGGATGCGCGCACGATCACGTCATAGACGTTGTTGGCGCCTGCATCGCCCGGCGCCTCGAAGTTCGGCGCACCGATGAACGTGAGGACACCGGTCGTCGCATTGATCGTGAACAGTGCCATGTCGGCACCACCAGAGATCGAGTAGCTGATCGTGCCAACAGTGTCAGCGTCATTTGCCGTCACTGTTGTGACAGCGGTGCCGTTCTCGGCGATGCTGATGGCAGCCGTCGGCCCGCCCAGGTTCGAGGTGATGGTTGGCGCGATGTCGTTGGCATCTGTCACCGTGACCGCAATCGCCTGCGTGTCGATGCCGCCCAGCCCGTCAGACACCTGAACGATGACATCATAGATGTTGTCAGTGCCCGCATCGCCCGGCGCCTCGAAATTGGGCGCGCCGATGAAGGTCAGCACGCCCGTCGTGGCGTTGATGGCGAACAAAGCCTGATCCGCACCACCCGAGATCGAGTAGGTCTGCGTCGCGCTGGCATCGACATCGGTCGCGGTCACGGTCGTCACCGCCGTGCCGTTATCGCCCACGCTGAAGGCGGCCGTCGGGCCGCCCAGGGTCGAGGTGAAGACGGGAGCGTCGTTGGCATCCGTCACCGTGACGGCGATGGCCTGCGTGTCGACGCCGCCAAGGCCGTCCGAGACCTGAACGATCACGTCGTAAACGTTGTTGGCCCCGACATCGCCAGGTGCTTCAAAGTTCGGCGTGCCATTGAAGGTCAGCACCCCGGTCGTCGCATTGATCGTGAACAGCGCCATGTCGGCACCGCCGGTGATGGAATAAGTCTGTGTGGCGCTGGCATCGACATCGGTCGCAGTCACGGTCGTCACTGCCGTGCCGTTCTCGGCCATGCTGATGGCAGCGTTCGGCCCACCGAGATTCGAGGTGATGACGGGCGCTTCGTTCTGGTTGGTGAGCGTGACGGAAATGGCCTGCGTGTCTATGCCGCCGAGGCCATCCGAGACCTGCACGATCACGTCGTAGACGTTGTCAGCCCCTGCATCGCCGGGTGCCTCGAAGTTGGGCGAACCGATGAAGCTCAGCACACCTGTCGTGGCATTGATCGTGAACAATGCCATGTCCGCGCCGCCCGAGAGCGAATAGGTCTGCGTCGCGCCCGCATCAACATCAGTTGCGGTTACAGTTGTAACGGCGGTGGCATTCTCGGCCACGGTGATGCTGGCCGTCGGGCCACCAAGATCAGAGGTGATGACCGGCGCTTCATTCTGGTTGGTCACCGTCACCGCAAGCGCCTGCGTGTCGACCCCACCCTGCCCGTCGGAGACCTGGACGACCACATCATAGACATTGTCAGCGCCGACATCGCCCGGCGCCTCGAAATTCGGCGCGCCATTGAAGGTCAGCACGCCGGTGGTCGAGTTGATCGAAAACAGCGCCTGATCCGCTCCACCCGAGATCGAGTAGGTCTGCGTCGCGCCGGCATCGAGATCGGTCGCGGTCACCGTCGTCACGGCGGTGCCGTTCTCGGAGATGCTGATGGCAGCCGTTGGGCCACCTGAATCAGAAGTGATGACGGGGGCCTCGTTGGCATCCGTCACCGTGACGGCAATTGCCTGCGTGTCGATGCCGCCCAGCCCGTCCGAGACCTGAACGATGACATCATAGATGTTGTTGGCGCCGATGTCCGTCGGCGTCTCGAAGTTGGGCGTGCCGATGAAGGTCAGCACACCCGTCGTGGCGTTGATGGTGAACAGCGCCATGTCTGCACCGCCCGAGATCGAATAGGTCTGCGTCGCGCTGGCATCGACATCGGTCGCGGTCACCGTCGTCACTGCCGTGCCGTTTTCGCCCACGCTGATGGCAGCCGTCGGGCCGCCCAGGTTCGAGGTGATGACGGGCGCTTCGTTCTGATTGGTCACGGTGACAGCAAGCGTCTGCTGGTCGAAAGAAACGCCATCGAACGCGCGAACGACAACATCATAGACGTTGTTGCCACCGTTATCGGTTGGCGCTTCAAAGTTTGGCGCGCCGATGAAGGTCAGGACACCGGTCGTGGCATTGATCGTGAACAGCGCCTGATCCGCGCCGCCCGAGATCGAGTAGGAAATGGTGCCGACAGTATCGACATCGGTTGCGGTCACGCTGGTGACAGCGGTGCTGCCTTCGGCAACCGAAATGGCTGCAGAATTGCCACCGCCATCCGAGGTGATGACCGGCGCCCGGTCATTCATGTCGGTGATCGTGACAGCGATGGCCTGCGTGTCGGTGCCACCTGCTCCATCAGAAACCTGGACGATCACGTCATAAACATTGTTGGCACCGGCATCGCCGGGTGCCTCGAAATTGGGGCCGCCGATAAAACTCAGCACACCTGTGCTGGCATTGATCGTGAACAGGGCCTGATCTGCGCCGCCGCTGATCGAGTAAGTCTGCGTTGCGCCGGCATCCACGTCGGTTGCTGTCACGGTCGTCACAGCGGTGCTGTTCTCAGCGATGCTGATGGCAGCCGTTGGCCCACCGAGGTTCGAGGTGATGACCGGTGCTTCGTTCTGGTTGGTGACGGTCACAAAAATGTTCTGGTCGTCGAACCCGCCAAGCCCGTCCGCAACCCGCACGTTGACGCCGTAGATGTTGTCGGCGTTGCTGTCGCCCGGCGCTTCAAAGTTTGGCGGCGCGATGAAACTCAGCACACCCGTCGTCGCATTGATCGTGAACAGGGCCATGTCGGCTCCGCCCGTGATCGAATAGGTCTGCGTCGCGCCTGAATCGACATCGGTGGCGGTCACCGTCGTGATCGCCAAGCCATTCTCGCCGAAGTTGATGTTTGCCGTAGGGCCGCTGCCATTGGACGTGATGACCGGCGCTTCGTTCTGGTTCGTCACCGTGACCGCAATGGCCTGAGTGTCGATGCCGCCCAGCCCGTCAGAGACCTGCACAATCACATCATAGATGTTGTTGGCGCCCACATCACTGGGGATCTCGAAATTGGGCGCGCCGATGAAGGTCAGAACACCAGTTGTCGCATTGATCGCGAACAGCGCCTGGTCCGCACCGCCACTGATCGAGTAGGTCTGCGCCGCGCCTGCATCGATGTCTGTCGCGGTTACAGTTGTGACGGCGGTGCCATTCTCGGCAATGGAAATGGCGGCAGTTGGCCCACCGAGATTGGAGGTGATGACAGGCGCATCATTGTCATTGGTGACGGAGATGGCGATGGCCTGCGTGTCGAGCAATGTGCCATCAGAGACCTGCACGACGACATCATAGACATTGTTAGCCCCGACATCAGTCGGGGTTTCGAAGTCCGGATTGCTGACGAAGGCCAGCACGCCAGTTGTTGCATTGATCGTGAACTTTGCGGAATCCGCGCCACCCACGATGCTGTAGGTCAGGGTGGTGGCAGCATCCTGATCAACTGCGACAACGGTGGTGACAGGCACGGCACCGACATTCTCCATATAGTTGATCGCAGCCGTCGGGCCGCCGCCATTCGAGCTGATAACCGGCGCTTCGTTGACGTTGGTCACCGTGACAGCAATCGACTGGGTCGCGGTCAGCGCGCCATCCGAAACGCGCACTTGCACATCATAAATATTGTTGGCGCCAACATCTGTCGGTGCGTCAAAATTGGGCGCGCTGATGAAGGTCAGTACGCCGGTCGTCGCATTGATCGTGAACAATGCCTGATCTGCGCCGCCCGCCAGTGAATAGGTCAGCGTGCTGGGCGTGTCAGGGTCGGTCGCTGTCACCGTTGTGACGGCTGAACCATTCTCGGCGATGGTGATGCTGGCCGTTGGTCCGCCACCATTCGAGGTGATGGCCGGTGCCTCGTTCTGGTTGGTAACGGTGACCGCGATGTTCTGCGTGTCGGTTCCGCCCAGACCGTCGGACACTTGAATGTTGACGTTGTAGATGTTGTTCGCCCCGACATCGGTCGGCGTTTCGAAGTTTGGCGCCGCAACAAAGGTCAGAACGCCTGTCGAAGCATCGATCACGAATTTTGCGGCATCCGCTCCACCGATGATCGAGAAGATGCGGCTCGGGCTGGCATCGGGATCCGTCGAAGTGACAGTTGTGACAGAAGTCTGATTCTCACTTACCGAGATGCTGGCGGACGGGCCGCCACCATTCGAGGTGATGACAGGTGCCTCGTTCACGTTTGTTACAGTGACGGCAATGGCCTGCGTGGCTGTGCCGCCAAGGCTATCCGACACTTGCACAACCACGTCGTAGACGTTGTTCGCCCCCACATCGATAGGCGACTCGAAGTTGCGGTTCGCAGTGAAAGCCAGAACGCCCGTCGAACTGTTGATCGTAAAGCGGGAGGCATCCACACCGCCGGAAATCGAGAAGGTCCGTGTGGCACCAAGATCAGGATCAGTCGAGGTGACAGTGGTGATCGCTGTGGTGTTTTCAGCAACAGAAATCGCCGCAGACGCGCCGCCGCCATTTGACGTGATGACCGGCGCATCATTCTGGTCAGTTACCGTGACCGCGATGGCTTGACTGTCGAGGCCGCCCAGACCGTCTGAAACCTGAACGACGACGTCGTAGATATTGTTTGCGCCGACATCTGTCGGCACTTCAAAATTGCGCGCACTGACAAACGTCAGAACGCCCGTGGTCGGGTTGATCGAGAACAGCGCGCTGTCCGCGCCACCGGTAATTGTGTAGGTCAGCGTGTTGCCGGCGTCGGCGTCGGTTGCGACCACTGTCGAGACAGCCGTGCCATTCTCACCCGCAGAGACGCTGCCGGTTGCCCCCCCTCCCAGCGATGTGATGGTTGGTGCTTCGTTGATGTTGGTGATGGTGACCGCGATATCCTGGAGCGAGGTCAGTGAGCCATCCGAGGCCTGCACGCGCACGTCATAGACATTGTCGGCATCTGCATCTCCAGGAATGTCATAGTCTGGCGCCACAATGAACGTCAGCTGGCCGGTCGCCGAGTTGATGGCAAACTTGGCCGCATCTGCACCGCCGATGATGGAATATGTCAACGTCGTCGCTGCGTCAGGATCAGTGGCGGCAACCGTCGTGACAGCGGTGAAGCCCTCAAGCATGCTGATGCCTGCGGTCGCTCCTCCCCCATTGGAAGTGATCTCCGGGGCCTCGTTCTGGTTTGTAACGGTGACGGTCAAGGCCTGCGTATCGACACCGCCACCACCATCCAGAACCTGGACCGTCACCTCATACTGGTTGTTGCCATCCGCATCTGATGGCGCCTCAAAGTTCGGCGGTGCGATGAAGCTCAGGACACCGGTTGTCGAATTGATGGTGAAACGGGCAGCATCCGCCCCACCAAGAATGGTGTAGGTGAGGACAGCGCCGATATCAGCGTCTGTCGCCACGACAGTCGTGGCTGTTCCGCCATTCTCAACAACACTCGCAGTGCCCGTCGCGCCACCACCGTTTGATGTGATGACGGGCGGATCATTCTGGTTGGTCACGCTCACGCTGATGAGCTGTGTATCAACCAGCGTGCCATCGGATGCCTGCACCAGAACATCATAGATGTTGTTTCCGCCAGCATCGGTCGGCGCTTCGAAATCCGGCGGCGCAATCAGCGTCAGCACACCGGTGACGGAGTTGATCGTGAAGCGGGAACTGTCAGCACCGCCGATGATGGCATAGCTCAGGGTCGCGAGCGGATCGGGATCAGACGCCATGACGGTCGTGATCGATGTCTGGCTTTCATTGATCGCGATTGTGACCGAGTTGCCGCCGCCATTCGACGTGATGACCGGGGCTTCATTCTGGTTGGTCACCGTGATCGAAAGCGACTGCGTGTCGACAAGGGCACCGTCGGACACCTGCACGACGATGTCATAGACATTGTCCAGGTTGGCATCGCCCGGAGACTCGAAATCGGGCGGTGTGACAAACGACAAGGCGCCAGTGACCGCATTGATCGCGAACCGCGCGGCGTCTGCCCCGCCCGAAATGGAGAAGATCGGCGCCGTCCCTTCAGGATCGGTCGCCGTCATCGTGGCGAAAGCAGCCAGGCCTTCGGTCACACTCAGCATCGCGGCGGGTCCGCCGCCATTTGCCGTGATGACAGGCGCCTCGTTGACATTGGTGACGTTGATGGTGAAGGCGCGGTCGAGCGACAGCCCACCCTGGTCCGTCACACGCACGATGATGACATGCGATGGATTGTTCTCGAAATCGAGCCGCGTGCCATCGGCAACAGTGACTTCGCCGGTAGCCGAGTCGATTGTGAAACGACCTGCAGCATCGCCGCCGGCAACAAACGAATAGCTCAACACGGCACCCGGATCAGGATCCGTGCCGACAGCAAAGCCGACGCTTGCTCCATTCGCCGAATTTTCAGCAATGCTTGTGTTTGACAGGGTCAGCGTGTCGGGAATTTCGTTGCCGTTGACCACGGAGACAGACAGCGTCTGGGTATCGATGCCACCCAGACCATCGCTGGCCTGCACGACCACCTGATAGATGTTGTCGCCATTTGTATCGAGCGGCGTCTCGAAGTCGCGCCCGCCGATGAAGTGGAGGCTGCCAGTTGCGGCATTGATCGTGAACTGTGCGGCATCCACCCCGCCGACAATCGAATAGGTCAGCACGCTGCCGATGTCAGTGTCGGTTGCTGTCACGATTGTGACAGCTGTCAGGTTTTCGGCAACGGCAATGGCTGCTGAACCGCCACCCCCGTTCGAGGCAATCACGGGCGGGTCATTGGCATCAGTGATCGTGAGCACGACAGGCCGGTCGAATGACAGGCCTGCCTGGTCGGTCACGCGCACAATCACCAACTGGTTCTGGCTGGCTTCGAAATCGATCAGGTCGCCTCGGATAACTGTAATGTCACCCGTCGAGCCGTCGATGGCAAAGCGACCCCCGGCGTTTCCGCCCGGCGCAAAAGAGTAGCTCAGCACCGCACCAGCATCAGGGTCCGCGCCCGCGGCGCGGCCAACAAGCGTCCCGTTGATCGCGTTTTCCGTGACCGTGCTGGAAGTCACCGTTACGTCGTCCGGTGCCTCGTTCACGTTTGCGACCCGGATGGTCAACGTCTGCACATCAACATCGCGCCCATCGCTGACCTGAACGATGACTTCATAATCGTTGTCAGCCTGCGCAGATTGCGGGCTCTCATGGTCAGGCGCGGCGATGAAGTAGAGCTGGCCATCGACGCTGTTGATCGAGAACCGCGCAGAATCCCGCCCGCCAACAATGGCGAAAATCAGATTTGAATTGGGATCAGCGTCGGTTGCCGTCACCTGCGACACCGCTGCCGTATTCTCGTCACGCTGCAGGCTGGCCGTTGTCTGACCACTCTGGGAGGTGATCTCAGGCGCAAAATTCGGCTCAATCACGGGGATGTCCGGCTCGACCGGATCGGCTTCGACCGGATCCGGTGAGACCGCATCAGCCTTCACGGGCGCAGGTGCCGGCGCTTCCACTGGCACAGCATTGGTCCGCTCGGTCAGCGAACCTTCGCCTTTCAGACTTGAAGACTGGGCCTCGTCTACATTCACGCGGCGCGCATAGCGGCCATTGCTGTCCTGCAAGGCTTCACCATCGCCAGTGCCAACCACGGCGGACTGGCGCGCCGATGCCGAAGGCGTTGGCGTATTCGCGAATTGCTGCGCATTTGGCAACTGTACGATCACCGGCTTCGGCTGATCCTCCGGCTTTGTGGCGAGCCGCGCATTCTCCGACAATGCCAACTGCGGCAGTTGCTCGCTCATGCGGATGTCACCGGCAGAGGCCAGCACAGCCTGCGGATCAACCAGTACATTCCCGAAATGCAGCTTTGGTGGATCAGCAGTCACAATCTGCATCACAAAGGCTGGCATCACCAGTTTACCGCCATCGGCAAAAGTCAGCACGGCGTCGACGTCCAGAACCTGCACAGTGAAATCGGCCTGCAGGAAATTGAACTTGAGATGCTTGGCGCCCGCCAGATCGACAACGCGGGTCTGACCCGCGGCAGGGCGATCGATGATGGTCACATCAGCCGATGCGAGTGCCAGCGCCCCCGCCCCGCTCGCCGCAAGCGCCGCCGGGAGGCGGTTCGCCTCCTGCTCGGCCTGCTGGCGATCTGACAGTTCCGGCATTCCAGAAGTCCCGGCGGGGCCAATACACAACACGGCCCGATGCCCGGCTTGAACCGGAGACACGAGGGCAACCGGATTTTATCTAGCATGCACGGTCTTAAGCCCCGGCTAACGGCTTTGCTCAAACTGCACCAATGGATTGCAGGCAGGTTGCAGGGCTTTGGGCTGCCCTTGACGGGCGTTCTCAGCCGCGTTTCGACAAGGCCACTGTCAGTTCGCCCGTGGCGCGCAGGATGTCGAACATGGCACGACGGCCTTCGTACTGGCTTTCGATCTGCGATCTGCTGGCGGTGTAGAATGACATCTGCCCATCCAGCAATTCGAAGATCGTGCGCTTGCCCGCCTTGAACTGCTCCAGATAGAGCTCACGCACCTTGCGCGATGCATTGACGCCTTCTGCCACCAGACGCGCCTTGCGGCTTGACGACTCTATGGCGCGGTAAGCCTGGCGAATGTCGGCCTCAAGCTGTTCACGATCGTTCAGATAGGTCATTTCGCTGCCCTCGATACGGGCACGGATCTGCTGGTCTGTGGCCGAGCTCAGGCCGCCATCCATCAACCGGTAGCGCATCGCCATCATGGCGCGCCCCTCGGTCTGGGTGCGGCCCTGGACATGGCTGCGGAAATTCTTGGACTCGGTCTCGACCTCGAGATTGAACTTGGGCAGCGCTGATGTGCGCTGGAATTCCAGTTCCTTTTCGGCCGATTGCCGCGTCGCCTGCAAGGCCGCAAGCTTCGGGTTGTTCGCCATCATCTGGGCGATGGCTGCCGACGGAGAGGCGGGGATCAGCTTGCCAAACTCGGGGACATTGCCAAGGCTCGTCGGCTTGTTCCGCGTCAGTCGCTGGAACTGGTCTTCGGCAGCAAGCAGTTGCAGCGAGATATCCGAGCGAATGGCGCGCACATCCACAAGACGCGACGCCACACGGCTGACATCGGCCGCCGTGCCATGGCCTTCCTTGTTGTGGGCCTGAACGATGCGTGCCAGCTCGACATGGGCCGCAATCGTCTCGTCGATCAGGCGCAGAAGCGAACGCTGCTCGAGAATCTTCAGGTAGTTCTGCGAGGTGCGGTAGGCGATATCATCGATCTTCTCGCGCAGCTTCATCTTCTCGGCATCACGCAGATAGCGCGCACGCTCGATGTCGCTGCGGGTCGCGCCAAAATCATAGACGAGCTGGCGCAGGATCAGGCCACCATCGAAGCGCGCATCAACATCATTCGAGGCCGTCTTGTAGGGCACGGCACGGCCTTCATAGCTGCCGGAGAAATTGCCGCCAGACGCCAGACGCAGATCTGCGCTGGGGTAGAGCCCGGCTTCCGAAATCGCGATGCCGGCCTTGGCCTCGCGCACGCGCGCCTCGTTGATCTTGATTTCCGGGTAGGTCATCACCGCGCTGGCAACCGCATCAGCCAGACGGATCTGGCCCTTCCCGAATGTCTTGGCCTGCTTGCTCTCGCGCGCCAGCATGCCAGCCACAGCGTCAGCAGCCGTCGAGGGCGCGGCACCTGGCAGCGAAGCGGTTGTGGAAGCATCACGCAGTTGTGGCGGCAGAGTGAGCTGGCGCGGGCTCATTCCCGCAGGCTTTACGGTCGCAGCTGTCGACGCTGGCGCACGCGGTGCGGGCAGGCCGACTGTCGCAGCTTGCGTTGACATGGAGCCTGTCGGTGGCAGGGGCACAGCGGCCGGCCTGGCTGAAAACAGGCCCGCAAGGCCACCAAATATCCCCGTCGGTGGCAGGCGGCCCGCTCCGGCGAACGGCAATACCTGTGATGGTGTCGCGAGTGGCGCTGCCGCGAGTGGTGGCTTGGGAAGAGTGGGTGGGCTGGGCGCAGCGGGTGGGCTGGAGGTCACCTTGAGCGATCCTGTTGTCGAAGCCTCAGTGCAGCCTGCAATGATGACCGGATTGTCAGCGTTGCCAGTGTCGCAACCGATGGCAGCCACAGCGCCGGCGGCACCGCCCGCGCTCGTGCGCATGCAGCCGGACGCCAGAAGCGCCAGCATCGCGACAGTCGCCAGACAGGCGCCATGCCGCTGCGCCAGCGCAGCTGTTCTCCCCGGCCTTGCCCAAACGGGCACGCAACGCATCGCAAACTCCAGACAAACACCTGAACGGCGTCCGGAGAGAAGACATGATTAACCTTAATGTCGCGTAAAGCGCGTGTACGGTTGCATGTGCAGCTTTGGGATGGTGGGCCCTGGCGCGGCTAGCGCAGCGTCAGAAGCGTGCGCTCTTCAGAATGCCTGATGTGCAGATCAGAAGCGCGCTGTGCAGCCTCGCGGTCACCTGTGGCAATGGCATCGAAGATCGCCTGGTGCTCTTCAACCGCCTTTTCGGCAAGCCTGCGCGTGCGCCCCAGCGCGGTCCATGACGGTGCACGGGTCTGGCTGAAGGAAAGGCCAAGAAACCGCACGAACCGCGCCAGCTCCGGATTCTGCGACGCCTTTGCAATGGCCTCGTGAAACAGGCCGTCTTCCCCGCTGCCATCATGGCCCGCAGCGAGCGCCGCGCGCATGCTGGCAAGCGAGCGCTCGAGAGTGGCGAGGTCTTCAGGGCTGCGCCGCTCGGCTGCAAGGGATGCAGCCGCCCCTTCGATAACCAGCCGCAACTCGAACAGATGGCGCAGGTTTGACGTCTCGGCCCCACGCGCAATCTTGAAACGCGCAGCACCCGGCACTTGTTCGACAAAGGCACCTGCCCCTTGCCGGACAACAACCAGCCCGTCGGCCTTCAGCTGGGCAATGGCCTCGCGCACCACGGCACGCGAGACGCCATATCGCGCCGCCATCTCCGCCTCTGTCGGAAGCCTCTCACCCGGGCTGTAACGGCCATCGCCAATCGCGCTGGCCAGC
>JANMMX010000184.1:0-5582 GCA_031373605.1 Allobosea sp.
CGCATGGCGCGACATCAGGCGATGGATGACGCGGCAATGCCGGTCGGTCCAGTCCATCATCGGCGCCACGGAAAAGCGCCAGGGCGAATAAGAGCTCATTGCGGGGAAATAGCGCGATGGTGCGCGCTGCGCAAATGCGCATTCCTGTTCGACAGATGGCCTCGCTACCGCACACGTCCATTGCCCGCATAAAGATAGGCCGAGATGATCTCCGTCAATTGCGCTGCCTTGGCGACATTGTCCTTGTTGGAGACCATCAGCGCCGTCACCAGCGCCTCGATAACCAGCACGGCAGCCGCATTGCTTGAGGACAGCACAGGGTGTGCCGCCTGTGCCAGCAGCACCTCATTGGCATGGCCCTGCAGGGGCGAGGCCACGGAATCTGTGATGGCGATGATCCAAGCGCCGCGATCTGCTGCGTAATGCGTGAGGTGCACAATGTCGCGCGAGTAACGCGGAAAGGAGATGGCAATCAGCACGTCTTCGGCACCCAGTCCCATCAGCCGGGCCGCTGCATTCTCGGTGCCACCATCGCCAACCACGTTGACGAGGCGCTGGCAGAAAGGCTCGAGCCCCAGCGTCAGCAGCCCGGCAAGATGGGCGCTGAGGCCGAACCCCATGACATAGACCGAGCGCGCCGCGGCGAGCCTTTTCGCCATGCCGCCCAGCATTTGTGGTGAGAGCGCCTCTGCCGAGCTGCGCAAATTGGCCAACGTCGCTTCAAGCCCGCTGCGCAGGGGCGAGGCATCAGTGCTGCGCTCGAATGTGTCGCTCAGTTTCTCGACAGGACGCAGGCCATTCTGAACCGCGCTGACGAGTGCATGGCGCAGATCGGGATAACCTTCGAAGCCGACAGCACGTGCGAAGCGGCTCAGCGTCGCGGTCGACACGCTGGTGAAGCTCGCCATTTCCTCGATTGACATAGCGCTGGCCTGGAAAGGCACGCGCAGCAGCGCATCGGCAATGATCTTCTGCGAGGCGGAGCCGGAACCTTGCGCCTTCATCAGGGCGCGCCCGAGCGCCGAGACGGCAAAGGCCGCCGCATCCGATGTGAGTGACGGCAGTGACTCGGGCAGAAAATCTGTATGAACGAATTTTTTCATGACTTGACGATATGAAAATATCTCGACATTGTGAAGGCTGCGGTGTTGAAAAACACATCCAAAATTCAAACAACCGCCGGCCCTTGAGAAAATGGAGCCGGCTTGCACCAGGGAGCCTATTCCATGTTCACACGCAAGTCTGCCATCGTTGCCATCACTGCTGGTTTTGCCGCCATCCTTGCCACACCTGCATTCTCGCAGAGCGCCAAGGTGCGCATCGGTGTGGAAGGCAATTATCCTCCGTTCTCGATGATCGCGCCCAATGGCAAGCTTGGCGGTTTCGACATCGACATTGCCAATGCCGTCTGCGCCGAGATGAAGGCCGAATGCACCTTCGTGCAGCAGGAATTTGACGGCATGATCCCGGCACTCGATGCCAAGAAGTTTGACATGATCGTAGCTTCCCTCACCATCACCGAGACCCGCAAGAAGTCGGTCGATTTCTCGGACCCCTATTATGACGTGCCCTCGCGCTTCGTCTCGAAAACGGGTGCCTTTGCCGATCACACCCCTGCCAGCCTGAAGGGCAAGAAGATCGTGGTTCTGCGCAATTCGCCGCGCGCTGCCTTCCTTGCCGAGAATTACAAGGAGAGCGAAGTCGTGCTCGCCGGCAAGGAGACCGAGGTTTACATGGAGCTGGCCGTCGGCCGCGCCGATGTCGCCTTCGGCTCGTCGGTGGTCTCCGCCGAAGCCTTCCTGAAGAAGCCGGAAGGCAAGGGCTTTGCCCAGCTTGGCCCGGCCATCCGCATCGGTGCAGGCGCTGGTGTCGGCATCGCGGTGCGCAAGGGCGATGCCGAACTTCAGGGCAAGATCAACGCCGCGCTGAAAGCCATCAAGGCCAATGGCGTCTACAAGAAGCTGAATGACACCTATTTCGACTTTGACGTTTCCGGCAGCTGAGAGGCTCTAACAGCCATAATATGCGCTGTCTGATCTGGTCGCGATTGCAATACTCGTCATGCTCGGGCTTGTCCCGAGGATGACGCGTGTTGCCGGTTTGAAATGGCCCTCCCCTTGAAGGAGAGCGAAAAAAGCAGCGCCCCATGTTCCTCCACGGTTATTTCCCGGCCATCCTGCAAGGCCTTGCCTCGACGCTGACAGTTGCGGCGGTGTCGCTGGCGATTGCATGTGTCTTCGGACTGATGGGGGCCATGGCGAAACTTTCGGGCTCGCGCGTGGCGTCATGGATCGCCGACATCTACACCACGTTGATCCGAGGTTTGCCCGAGCTCGTGCTTCTGCTGCTGATTTTCTATGGCGGGCAGATCGGTATCAACAAGCTCGCAGACCGGTTCGGCCTTGGCTATATCGACATCAACCCGTTCATTGCGGGCACATTGACGCTTGGCTTCATTTTTGGCGCCTATCTCACCGAGACTTTCCGGGGGGCGATTCTCGCCATTCCGCGCGGGCAGATCGAGGCCGGGCATGCCTATGGCATGACGGGACCGCAGGTGCTCTGGCGCATCATGGCGCCGCAGATGATCCGCCATGCCATTCCAGGCTTCACCAACAACTGGCTCGTGATGATCAAGGCGACTGCACTTGTATCAATCATCGGGCTGGACGACATGGTGCATCGCGCCAGCCTTGCCTCTTCAGCAACGCGCGAACCCTTCACCTTCTATGCCGCCATCGCTCTGATCTATCTGGCGGTCACCACCGTCTCGATCCTGCTGCTGGGCATGGTGGAGCGACGCTATTCGATTGGCGTCAGAAGGGTCGAATTCTGATGTTCGACTGGGGCACCATCGTCGAGTCCTTGCCGCTCTATTTCAAAGGCATGCAGATCAGCCTGCTGTTGATGGCAATCTCGGTCTCGGTGGCCTTCGTGCTGGCGATCCCGCTGGCCATCTGCCGCGTCTCGTCCAACCGGCTGCTGTCCGGCCCGGTCTGGTTCTACACCTACGTCATCAGGGGCACGCCACTGCTGGTGCAGCTTTACATGATTTATTTCGGCCTGGCGCAGTTCGAGTGGCTGCGCGAGAGCTTCATGTGGCCAGCTTTCCGCAATGCCTGGTTCTGCGCCTGGTTGGCCTTTGCGCTGAACAGCACAGCCTACACCACCGAGATTTTTGCAGGCGCCTTGCGCCAGACACCTTCGGGCGAGCTGGAAGCGGCGCGCAGCCTGGGTCTCTCCACCTTTGATATCTATCGCCGCATCCTGCTGCCGGGTGCCTTGCGTCGGGCCTTGCCGCAATATGGCAATGAGGTGGTGATGGTGCTGCATGCCACCTCGGTGGCGAGCGCTGTCACCATTGTCGAGCTGACGCGCACGGCCCGCGATGTCTATTACAACACGCTGTCGCCGGCTGATGCCTTCGGCACGGTAGCGGTGTTCTACTTCGTTATCACCTTCACGCTGGTCGGCTTGTTCAAGCTCGCGGAGCGGCGCTATCTCGCGCATCTGCGTCCCAAGGCCAGCGAAGCGAAAGCCGTCTGAGATGCGCAGCGAAACACTTCCCATGCATGGCGCGACACCGGGCACCCAGCACGCACTGACCGTGCAACGCTTCGGCAAGACTGGCGCCCGGCCACAGATCTACATTCAGGCATCGCTTCATGCCGACGAAATCCCTGGCATGATCTGCGCGCATCACTTGCGTGAGAGGCTGCTTGTGCTGGAGGCCGCCAACCAGATCATCGGCGAGATTGTGCTCGTGCCTGTCGCGAACCCGCTCGGCCTGACACAGGTGCTGCACGGTCACCAGATCGGTCGATTCTCGCTTGACGATGGCGGAAACTTCAATCGTGATTTCCCCGATCTGGCGCAAGCGACCGCCGATTTCCTGCAGCCCTTTGCAAATGACGATGCAGAGACACAAACGGCCATGGCCCGTGCAGCGTTTGCACACCGCCTTGATGCGCTGCGCCCCGTCCGCCCGCAGGATCATCTGAAGCATCTGCTGCTCGACATGGCGCTTCAGGCTGACCTTGTGCTTGATCTGCATTGCGACGCCGAGGCCGTCGCGCATCTCTACACACTGCCCTCCTCGAAAGAGGTTTTCGAGCCCCTGTCACGTTTGCTGGGTGCAAAGGCGATGCTGCTGGCTGATGTGTCCGGCGGCAACCCGTTTGACGAGGCTGTGAGCCGACCATGGGCTGAACTGGCGCAGAAGGGCCTGGCACCGCAGGCTTGTCACGCCGTGACTCTCGAGTTTCGCGGACAGGCCGATGTCTCGCATGCGCAAGGCGCAGCTGATGCCGAAGCCATCCTTGCCTTCCTGACGCTCAAGGGCGCGATAAGTGGCACGCGGCCAGTTCTGCCTGAAGCCGCCTGCCAGCCCACGCCGCTGGCCGCATGCGAGGTTCTGACCGCGCCTTCTGCAGGCATGCTGGTTTATCATTGCCTGGTGGGCGCGCATGTCGTGTCGGGACAGCCGGTCTGCGACATTGTCGATCCGCTCAGTGGCGACATCGCGGCAGTTCATGCGCAGTCGGCCGGCGTACTCTTTGCCCGCTCACGCCATCGCTTTGCGCAAGCCGGCATGCGGCTGGGCAAGATCGCAGGCAACACGCTGTCACGAAGCGGCGCGCTGCTCAGCCCCTGAAGGAACAGGACCATGACTGAAAAACTGCGTGCCGACGGGCTTCACAAAAGCTTTGGTGCCGTCGAGGTGCTGAAGGGCGTCTCGCTGCAGGCGCAAGCGGGCGACGTGATCGCAATGATCGGCTCATCCGGCTCGGGCAAGAGCACAGTGCTGCGCTGCCTCAACCTGCTGGAGAAGCCCAGCGCCGGGCGCATCTTCGTTTCGGGCGAAGAGCTGGTCCTGGTGCCCGATGGCAAGGGCGATCTGACCGCCGCTGATCCGGCACAGCTTCAGCGCGTGCGTGCGCGCCTGTCCATGGTGTTCCAGCAGTTCAATCTCTGGGCGCACATGACGGCGCTGGAAAACATCATCGAGGCGCCGATGCGCGTGCTCGGCCTGTCGCGAGAGGCCGCATTGCAGCGGGCCATGCGCTATCTGGAGCGCGTCGGCGTGGCGCATCGCAAGGATGCCTATCCCGCCCATATGTCGGGCGGGGAGCAGCAGCGCGTGGCGATTGCGCGCGCGCTCGCGATGGAACCCGAGGTGATGCTGTTCGACGAGCCCACTTCTGCGCTGGATCCTGAACTGGTGGGCGAGGTGCTGCGCGTCATGCGCTCGCTGGCGGAAGAGGGTCGCACCATGTTGGTCGTCACCCACGAGATGGGCTTCGCCCGCGAGGTCGCTAACCGCGTGATCTTCCTGCATCGCGGTGTGATCGAAGAGGAGGGCGCGCCTGCGGACGTGCTCTCACGCCCGCAGAGCGAGCGGCTCAAAGGCTTCCTCGCCAGCAGTCTGAAGTGAGGGTACGGCAAAGGCCTGCCCAATCAGCACGATCAGCGGTCCCTTGTCCGGCAGCGTCTTCAGCGCTTCGGCAATCGTGCCCAGTGTTGCCTCGACCTTGGCTTCTCCGGCCCGCGTGGCGCTGACCATCGCGACGACGGGCGTCTCT
>JANMMX010000206.1:0-2944 GCA_031373605.1 Allobosea sp.
AAGGCCAGCGATTCAGCTGTCGCCCAGTCAATGCCGGAGCCAGCCTCGACGGCCTTCTTGCGGTTTTCCAGAAAGCGCTGGATCGTCCTGTGGACGTTGAAGCCAGCCGGCACGCTGGTGATCTTGTCGGTGATGAGCTTCAGCGTCTCGACAGGCACACCGGTGGCGCCACGACGGGGATCATCCTCATCGGACTTGATCGCCTTCATCCCGGCCCAGCGGCCATCGAGCCAATCGGCCTTGTTGGGCTTGTAGGCCTGGCCGGCCTCAAACTCGATCTCGAGCCTTGCCTTCCAGTCAGCGCGCAGGGCATCGAGCTCGCCATCCACGATCGTGCCTTCCGCCAGCAGTTTCGCGGCATAAAGCTCAAGCGTCGACTTGTGGCTGCGGATCTTCTTGTACATCAGCGGCTGGGTGAAGCCCGGCTCGTCGCCCTCGTTGTGGCCAAAACGACGGTAGCAGAACATGTCGACCACGACCGGCTTGTGGAACTTCTGACGGAACTCGATGGCCACCTTGGCGGCAAACACCACGGCTTCCGGATCATCGCCATTCACATGAAACACCGGCGCCTCGACCATCTTCGCCACATCGGACGGATAGGGCGAGGAGCGCGAATAGCGTGGATAGGTGGTGAAACCGATCTGGTTGTTGATGATGAAATGCACCGAGCCACCGGTGCGGTGGCCCTTCAGGCCTGACAGACCGAGGCATTCCGCCACCACGCCCTGGCCGGCAAAGGCCGCATCGCCATGCAGCAGCAGCGGCAGCACCTTGGAGCGCTCGACGATGTCGCCGAACTGGTCCTGCTTGGCGCGCACCTTGCCCAGCACCACGGGATCGACAATCTCGAGATGCGACGGGTTGGCAGTCAGCGAAAGATGGACTTTGTTGCCATCGAACTCGCGATCCGACGAGGCACCCAGATGGTACTTCACATCACCTGAGCCCTCGACGTCATCGGGCGCGAAGGAGCCACCCTTGAACTCGTGGAACAGCGCACGGTGGGTCTTGCCCATCACCTGCGTCAGCACGTTCAGGCGGCCGCGATGGGCCATGCCAAAGACGATGTCGCGCACGCCCAGCGCGCCACCGCGCTTGATGATCTGCTCCAGCGCCGGGATCAGCGCCTCGCCGCCATCAAGGCCGAAACGCTTCGTGCCGGTGAACTTCAGATCGATGAACTTCTCGAAGCCTTCGGCCTCGACCAGCTTGTTGAGGATGGCGCGCTTGCCCTCGCGGGTGAAGGCGATTTCCTTGTCCGGACCCTCGATGCGCTCCTGCAACCAGGATTTCTGCGCGGGGTCCGAAATATGCATGAACTCGATGCCGAGCGTGTTGCAATAGGTCCGGTCGAGCACCGCCGTCATCTCGCGGATGGTCGCGAATTCCATGCCCAGCACATTGTCGATGAAGATCTTGCGGTCGAGATCGGCCTCGGTGAAGCCATAGCTCGAAGGGTCCAGCTCTTCCTGGCTCTTGATCGGCTCGATGCCGAGCGGATCAAGCTTGGCATGCAGGTGGCCGCGCATGCGGTAGGCCCGAATGAGCATCAGCGCCCGCACCGAATCGCGCGTTGCCTGCTGCACATCGGCTGCGGACAGCTCGGTGCCGGCCTTTTGCGCCTTGCCCTTCAGCTTGTCGCTGACAACCTTCTCGACCACGCCCCATTGGCCGTCGAGCGCTGAGACCAGCTCGCCATTGGCGGGCACGGGCCAGTTCGGCTTTTTCCACGAGGCGCCACGCGCGCTCTGCAAAACAGCTGCGCCATCATCCTTCAGCGCGCCAAAGAAGGCCTGCCATTCGGCATCGACCGAAGCCGGATTGGCCTGATAGCGCGCATGCAGATCCTCGATATAGGCGGCGTTGGCGCCATAAAGGAATCCGGTCTGTGCAAACAGGTCGTTGGCTGGCTCGCGGCCCATGTCGTCTCTCCAACTCAATCCACGATGAACAGGCGCGCACCCGTGATGCTGCGCGATCGATGCGGCTCGGCGCCATCGGCCACCTGATAGCTTTGACCAGCCTTCAGGTTGTACCGGCGCCCGTCAGCCAATGTCGTTTCCAGATCACCACTGAGGCAGAAAAGCACATGGCCCTTCTGGCACCAGTGATCTGAAACATAGCCCGGCGAATACTCCACCATCCGGACCCTGATCTTGTTGTCGTCCGGGCCGAAATGCTGCGTCCGCCAGACCGCCTCGCCCTGCTCGCCAGCATGCCGGGTGGGCGAGACGCCCTCCCAGTCAGTTGTCACGAACGGGATGTCGCTGATCTTCACGGACGCTAAGCTCCTCAGCCTTTCAGCACATCCACAAGCGTCTTGCCGAGCCGTGCGGGCGACGGCGAAACGCGGATTCCGGCGGCTTCCATCGCCGCAATCTTGTCCTCGGCGCCGCCCTTGCCACCGGCAATGATCGCGCCGGCATGGCCCATGCGGCGGCCCGGAGGTGCCGTGCGGCCGGCAATGAAGCCGACCATCGGCTTGCTTCGGCCACGCTTGGCCTCATCGATCAGGAACTGCGCGGCGTCTTCTTCGGCAGAGCCGCCGATTTCGCCGATCATGATGATCGAGGTGGTCTTGTCGTCAGCCAGGAACATTTCCAGCATGTCGATGAACTCGGTGCCCTTGACCGGATCGCCGCCAATGCCGACAGCCGTGGTCTGGCCAAGGCCTTCGCGCGTGGTCTGGAACACCGCCTCATAGGTCAGCGTGCCGGAGCGCGAGACAATGCCGACCGAGCCCGGCTTGAAGATGTTGGCCGGCATGATGCCGATCTTGCTTTCGCCCGCGGTCACGATGCCGGGGCAGTTCGGCCCGATCAGGCGCGACTTCGAGCCAACCAGCGAGCGCTTGACGCGCACCATGTCGAGCACCGGAATGCCCTCGGTGATGCAGACGATCAGCGGGATTTCCGCATCGATGGCCTCGCAGATCGCATCG
>JANMMX010000219.1:0-2496 GCA_031373605.1 Allobosea sp.
GAAAACACGCTGAGCGCCTATCAGCGGCGGGTGGCCTGAACTCACACGTCGAAAAAGACGGTCTCGCTCTCGCCTTGCAGGTGAATGTCGAGCGTGTGGGTCGTGCCGTCCCGACTGGCGATCAGCGTGTGGCGGCGTGAGGCTGGAATGAGCGCCAGCACCGGATCGGTGGCATTGGCAGGCTCATCGCTGAAATAGATGCGCGTTGCCAGCCGGATCATCAGGCCGCGCGCAAAGAGCGACATCGAGAGATGCGGTGCCTGCAGCCCGCCCTTGCCATCACTGACCGCGCCAGGCTTCAGCGTGGTGAAGGTAAAGCGGCCTTCGGCATCGCTCTCGGTGCGGCCAAAACCGTTGAAGGCGGCGTTGGCACCAGGGCGAACATAGGTGCCGGTGCTGTCGGCCTGCCAGATCTCGATCATCGCATCCGTCACAGGCGAACCCGCGCCGTCAAAGACGCGGCCTGTCACGATGATGCGCTCGCCCGCCACGCCATCACCTGCCATCGCGCCGGTCACCAGCTCTGGCAGGCCATAGGCTTTCGGTGTCAGCGCATAGGCGAAAAACGGGCCGACGGTCTGCGAGGGCGTGAGCATGCGGGGGCTGGCCTCAGTCATCATGCGGCTCCTCGGTCGGCGTTGCATTGCGGCCGCGCAGCACGATGTCGAAGCGATAGCCCAGCGCCCATTCCGGCATGGTCGTCTCAAGATCGAAAGCAGAGACCAGCCGGTTGCGATCCACCTCGTCATGGATCGACTGGAAGATCGGGTCATAGGCAAAGAGCGGATCGCCGGGGAAATACATCTGCGTGATAAGCCGGGAGATGAACGACGGGCCGAACAACGAGAAATGGATATGTGCCGGCCGCCAGGCATTGTGGTGGTTGCGCCAGGGATAGGCGCCGGGCTTGATCGTAACAAAACGGTAATTGCCATCCGCATCCGTGACCGCGCGGCCAGCGCCGGTAAAGTTCGGGTCCAGCGGGGCGGGATGGTCATCACGCGTGTGGATGTAGCGCCCGCCGGCATTGGCCTGCCATATCTCCACCAATGTGTGCGGCACCGGGCGGCCATCCTCGTCCAGCACGCGGCCGGACACGATGATGCGTTCGCCGAGAGGCTCGCCTGCATGCTGGAGCGTCAGATCGCCATCATGTTCGCGCAAGGCTTCATGGCCATAGACCGGACCAGTGGTCTCAGACAGTGTGTGCGGGATGATGATGAGGGGCTTGGTCGGTGCACGCAGCGAGGAGCTGCGATAGGCCGGGGAATTGTTGGCCGGGTGTGCTGACAGGCCATCGCGGGGATAGATCAGGGACATGATTGCCTCTCCTCAAACCCGCTCGACAGCAAGGGCCACGCCCTGACCGACGCCGACACACAAGGTGGCGAGACCATAGCGCCCTTCACGCAGCTGCAAGGCGCGCGACACTGTCAGCGCCAGCCGCGCCCCCGACATGCCGAGCGGGTGACCGAGCGCAATCGCGCCGCCATGCGGATTGACGTGTGCGGCATCATCGCCAAGGCCAAGACCGCGCAGCACAGCCAGCCCTTGCGCAGCGAACGCCTCGTTCAGTTCGATCACGTCGAAATCGGAAGGCTTCAGTCCAAGACGCGCGCAGAGCTTCTGCGTG
Source organism: Allobosea sp. (assembly GCA_031373605.1). GTDB lineage: Bacteria > Pseudomonadota > Alphaproteobacteria > Rhizobiales > Beijerinckiaceae > Allobosea. The sequence goes on from JANMMX010000219.1 coordinate 1,634, forward strand.
GCAGGCACCGGGCCGATGCCCATGACGCGTGGCGCGACGCCAGCCGTTGCCATGCCCAGAATGCGGGCCTTTGGCGTGAGCCCATGTGCTCTCACAGCGGCTTCGGAGGCCAGGATGATGGCACAGGCACCATCATTGACACCGGAGGCATTGCCGGCGGTCACCGTGCCATCGGGCCGCACGATGGGCTTGAGCTTCGCCAGCTGCTCCGCCGTCGTGTCAGTGCGCGGGTGCTCGTCGATGCTGACGGCGACGGGATCGCCCTTGCGCGAGGGAACCATCACCGGCGTGATTTCGCCAGCCAGAAAGCCGGAGGCTTGCGCGGCAGCTGTGCGCGCCTGCGAGCGCAGGGCGAAGGCGTCCTGATCGGCGCGGGAAATGACGTGATCGTCGGCGACATTCTCTGCCGTCTCAGGCATGGAATCGGTGCCATAGGCGGCCTTCATCGCCTTGTTGACGAAGCGCCAGCCAATGGTGGTGTCGAAGATGTCAGCCGAGCGCTGGAAAGCGCTTTCGGCCTTGCCCATCACGAGCGGGGCGCGCGTCATGGATTCAATGCCGCCCACAATCACCAATTCCGCTTCGCCTGCGCGAATGGCGCGCGCGCCAGAACCGACCGCATCCAGCCCCGAAGCGCAGAGCCGGTTCAGCGTCGTGCCGGGCACAGTCGCGGGCAGGCTTGCCAGAAGGGCCGCCATGCGCGCGACATTGCGGTTGTCTTCCCCCGCCTGATTGGCGCAGCCATAATAGACCTCTTCGACCGCCGCCCAATCGACCTTCGGCAGCAGCTGCATCAGCGCCTTGATCGGCACAGCGGCCAGATCATCGGCGCGCACGGAGGCCAGTGCGCCGCCATAGCGGCC
>JANMMX010000248.1:0-2981 GCA_031373605.1 Allobosea sp.
CACCGGCTCCATCGTCAGGCCCGTGATCTTGTCCTTGTAGGGATTTTTCGGCGCCACCGAGCGCAGATAGAACAGGGCAAAGCCGAAGGGCGGATGCATGAAGCTGGTCTGCATGTTGACGCCGAGAATGACACCAAACCAGATCAGGTCGATCCCGAGCTTCTCCGCTGCCGGGCCGAGCAGTGGCACGATGATGAAGGCAAGCTCGAAGAAATCGAGGAAGAATGCCAACAGGAAAACCATGATGTTGACGACGATCAGGAAGCCTGTGGCACCGCCCGGCAGCGAGACCAGCAGATGCTCCACCCAGACATGGCCGTTCACGCCGTAGAACGTCAGCGAGAAGACGCGCGCGCCCACCAGGATGAACAGCACGAAGGCTGACAGCTTGGCCGTCGATTCCGTCGCCTGACGCAGCAGGTCGAATGTCAGGCGGCGCTTCGCCAACGCCAGCAGGATCGCGCCAGCCGCGCCCATCGCGCCGCCTTCGGTTGGTGTGGCCAGGCCAATGAAGATCGTGCCCAGCACCAGGAAGATCAGCGCCAGAGGTGGCACCATCACGAAGATGACCTGTTCGGTCATGCGCGACAGAAGGTTGAGACCCAGCGCCTTGTTGATCATGGCGATCACGAAGGAGACGCCGACCGCGATTGACATGGTGAGCACGACGAAATCGGCGCCGCCATCCACCTTGGTGAAATACTTCATGTAGGCGATGCCGATGGCGAACGAGATGATCGTCACGACCAGCAGCGAGCGGCGGCGGGTCTGGCCATCCGCATCTCGCAATGTCTGCGCATCCGGCGGAAGTCCCGGAGCCATTTCCGGCTTGAACATGGTGATGAGGAAGACATAGCCTGCATACATCCCCGAGAGCACGAGGCCGGGGATGAACGCGCCCTCGTACATGTCACCCACAGAGCGGCCGAGCTGGTCAGCCAGAACGATCAGCACGAGCGATGGCGGAATGATCTGGGCCAAGGTACCCGAAGCGGCAATGACGCCGGAAGCCAGCCGCCGGTCATAGCCATAGCGCAACATGATCGGCAGCGAGATCAGGCCCATCGAGATGACCGAGGCCGCAACGACACCGGTTGTTGCCGCCAAAAGAGCACCAACAAAGATGACAGCATAGGCAAGGCCGCCACGCACCGGGCCAAACAGCTGGCCGATGGTGTCGAGCAGGTCTTCGGCCATACCTGAGCGCTCCAGCACCAGGCCCATGAAGGTGAAGAACGGGATGGCCAGAAGCACATCGTTGTTCATCGTGCCATAGATGCGCTCCGGCAGGGCCTGCAGGAAGTTCTCCTGGAACAGCCCAAGCTCGATGCCGACCAGTGCGAAGAACAGGCCGTTGGCGGCAAGTGCAAAGGCAACGGGGTAGCCCAGCAGCAGGAACAAGATCAGCGCCAGGAACATGACAGGAGCCATGTTTTCCTTGACGAAAGCCATGGCGCCGCTGTCGGCGGCCATCGCGTCGCCGGTGTGAGCGAAGAAAAGAAACATCGCGGATGCAAGCAGAAGCCCTGCCATGCGCGAGAGGCGAAATCCGAACATCGGTCGTCTCCTAAAAACGGGTGGCAGGGTCAGGTCACAATGCCGAGCTGCTTGGCCTGATCGAGCAGGCGCTGCGCTTCGGCTTCGGCGGCAGCGGCATGGCCGCCACCTTCGCTGTCATCTTCGAGTTTGCCGGTCATGATGGCCCATTGCTTGATAATCTCGGAAATGCCCTGCAGCAGCAGGAGTGCAAAGCCGATGAACACAAGCCCCTTGGCGGGCCACTGCGGCAGGCCGCCGGCGGAGAGGGACTGCTCGTTCACGGCAAATGAGCGGGTGAAGAACGGGATGCTGTGCACCACCATGATGATGCAGAACGGCATCAGGAAGAACACGTGGCCGATCATGTCGATCCACTGGCGCACACGTTTCGGGAACAGGTTGTTCACGATGTCGATGCGGATATGTTCCTTCACCTGCAGCGTCCATGACGCGCAGATCAGGAACACGGCCCCGAACAGCACCCATTGCAGCTCGAGCCAGGCATTCGATGAAATGCTGAAAAGCTTGCGAACAATGGCGTTGACGGTCGCAACAATGACCGCCAGCAGGATGAGCCAGGCAACTTTCTTGCCCAGCTCGCGATTGAGCCCGTCGATGCCGCGGCTCAGCTTCAGAAGTGCATCCACTGCCGTCCTCCCAGACCTATGTGAATCTGGCGATTTAATGACCGCCCTGCCTTTGTGGTATACCATGGTTGCGTGTCGCACAAGTCCGCACGGGCGGGCTTTCACAGCCTAACTATTTGTTTCGATTGAAACTATTCAATTGGTTCGCAACAACTGCAAACAAGACAAGCAGCCAGCCCGACACCGCAAGGGAAGGCGGCCAGATTGTCACCAGCCAGCCGATCAGCACAGCGGCAAGCGCGCCGGAGCCCAGCTGCACGGCCCCCATGATGCCGGCTGCAGAACCTGCCAGATCAGGCCGAACAGCCAGCGCCGCCGAGGTTGCGCTGGGGATCGTCATGCCATTGCCGAACGCATTGATGCACAAGGGCAAAAACAGCATGAGTGGCGACCAGCCCGGAAGCAGAGCGAGGATACAGGCCAGCGTCATACCGACAATCGAAATCCAAAGGCCGACCGAAATCAGCCGCTGCGAACCGACCGTCATCGCCAGGCGGCGGCAGGTATAGTTGCCCGCCATGTAGCCCACGGCATTGAGAATGAAATAGAGCCCGTAGGCTTCAGCCGTCTGCCCCATCACCTCGATCACGACATAGGGCGCGCCAGCGACGAAGCTGAAAAAAGCGGCAGAAGTGGCGCTCAAGGCGCCAACAATCAGCCAGAAATTTCTGTCCGACAAAAGATGCGGGAGCGCAGAAACAACGCTCATCAACGATACGGCCACGCCCCGGCGCGGTGCCGTCTCTGGCAAACGGGCCGCAACGATGGCCAGCACGACCAGGCCAACCCCAGACA
>JANMMX010000271.1:0-2669 GCA_031373605.1 Allobosea sp.
AGCCCGGACATCAGCACGTTCACGCCGCGTCCCACACCACCGACGACGTTCTCTTCCGGCACCTCGCAATCCTCGAAGACCAGCTCGCCGGTGTGCGAGCCGCGCATGCCGAGCTTGTCGAGCTTCTGCGCGCAGGAAAAACCCTTCATGCCCCTTTCAACAATGAAGGCGGTGATGCCGCGCGAACCTGCTGCCGGATCGGTCTTGGCATAGACCACCAAAGTGTCAGCATCCGGCCCATTGGTAATCCACATCTTGGTGCCGTTCAGCACATAGTGGTCACCTTTCTTTTCGGCTTTCAGCCGCATGGAAACGACGTCTGAGCCTGCGCCCGGCTCTGACATGGCGAGTGCGCCGACATGTTCACCCGAGATCAGCTTCGGCAGATAGCGGCGCTTCTGTTCCGGCGTGCCGTTCTTGCGCAGCTGGTTCACGCACAGGTTGGAATGCGCGCCATAGGACAGGCCAACCGAGGCAGACGCGCGCGAAATCTCTTCCATCGCCACCGCATGCTCAAGATAGCCAAGGCCCGCACCACCCCATTCCTCCTCGACCGTGATGCCCAGCACGCCCAGATCGCCCATCTTGCGCCAGAGATGCATGGGGAACTGGTCGCTTCGGTCAATCTCGGCCGCCAGCGGCGCAATTTCGGCCTGTGCGAAGCTCTGCACGCTCTCGCGGATGGCATCAGCAGTCTCGCCAAGATCGAAATTGAACGGGCGCGGGGCATTGGCGAGCATGGCGACATCTCCGGTTTGGCACGTGAACGGTCGGCACGTGAACTTGCAGGGCAGGACGCTTTCGCCATGCCTGAACACCCCGGTGTTATAGCGTGCCTGTGGCCCATGTCAGGTCACTTGTCACGCAATTCGCATGCGCAATGGCGCACGCGACGCGCCCTCCGAAGACCAATCAGTTGCGGCCCGGATCAGCCCCCAGCGAACCGGTCGAGGCCGGGTCGCGATAGACCACGCGCGGGCGCGGCGCAGGGCGGGCGGCTGTGCGCGGCGCCTCGACGAGCGGGGCGGCAATGACCGGCCTTGCCTTCGCCTGAGGCTTTGCGATGGCCTCGATGGATGTCCGGGCCGAAGTTGCTTGCTCTGGCTCTGTCTTGCTGGCGGCCACGGTCGGCCCATTGCGGAATTTTCGGGTGCCGATGTCGAAGCGGCCCTCGCGCCAGGCCTGAAACTCCTTCTCCGAGCCGTAGAAGGCATTGCGGTCAACATCACCCGTGATGCCAGGCACGCGGCCTGTGGTGGTGAACTGCCAGAAGGCCCAGGGGCGGTTCTCGTAGCGCTCATGCGGCTTGGCGGCGGTCGAGCGGATCCAGAAGGGCAGGTGGTTGAACTCGTTCGTGCCCTCGAACACGTCCTCGTGGAAATTGATGTCGGTGTAGATCACTGGCTTCTTGCCATAATGCGCCTCGAACGCACGCGCCATCTCGCGCACCTTGGCGCGGGCCTTGTCCGGCGTCGTGCGCGGGCAGCGCGAGGCATTGTTCCATTCGGCGTCGATCACGGGGGGCAGATCATTCGCCTCACGCGGCACATTGCGGATGAACCAGCGAATCTGGTCCTGGATCGGGCGGCACCAGAAGATGAAATGATAGGCGCCGCGCGGCACGCCGGCTTCCTTGGCGCCTGCCCAGTTCTCGCGGAAATTCTCGTCGAGATGGTCGCCGCCCTCGGTCGCCTTGATGAAGGCAAAGCGCGTGCCGGCAGCCTTGACCTTAGCCCAGTCAATGTCTTTCTGCCACTTGGAGATGTCGATGCCCTGCACAGGCTTCGATTTGGCATCGCGCACGCCGTGATGCGGGCTGGAATCGCCCTTCTTCGGATAGGGCGAGCGGGCCATATAGGCATGTGCAGGGGCCAGCGCGCCGAGCATCAGTGCGATGCTGAAAGCAGCGCCACCCAAAACCGCGATACGTCGGAAGGCCGATCTGATCTGCATGACGCAACACCACCCCAGAAAGGTGATCCATCGCGCAGGCGCGGTTAATGCGGCGTTAGCAAAAGCTCGAATTTGATGGTTGCGGTTAAGGAAGGGTTAACCGCAAAGGCCCGTGCAACGTGAAAATTGCCGCGCAACGCTCACTTGTCGCGCGGCTTGAAGTCCTTCTTGAATCCGGGCTTGAAATCACCTTTTCCCTTGAAGTCCGACTTGCCCTTGAAGCCGGGCTTTCCACCTGGCTTGCCACCGAAGCCCGGCTTTCCGCCCGGCTTGCCCTTGAAGCCGGCTGCATCGCGCGGCTCGCCCGGGCCGCGGGCTTCCAAAGTTGCGCCAAAATCGGCGCGTGGCTTGAACTCGGAGCGCTCGCCACCTTCATAGCGCTCCTTCGGCTTGTCGAACTTGGCGCCCTTGTCGAAACGGCGCGGCGCGCCTGCCGGCTTGCCCTTGTTGGCGGGCTTGTCATAGCTGCGCTTGGCGCTCGGGCCATCGGAGACGCTTGCACCCTCGGCCAGCGGCATGATCTGCACGTCGCGATCATCGGACTTGCGGATCGCGGCAGCAAACTTGGCAGCTGAATCCTTGACGATTTCGAACTTGGTCTCGCGATCATAGATCTTGATGTTGCCGATCTCGCGCTTGGTGACATGGCCGACGCGACAGATCAGCGGGATCAGCCATTTCGGATCGGCATTCTTTTCGCGCCCGACATTGAGGCG
>JANMMX010000282.1:0-2847 GCA_031373605.1 Allobosea sp.
TAGGTTCCGTGGCCGTGCAAGGGCGGCACGAAGGTCAGGCCTGCTGCAATACTGGCGGGCGTGAAGGCCCAGATGCCGTTGCCGAGGTTCTGGCCAAGGCCACCGAAACTCGCGCCTTCAGGCACGCCGGTCACCTGGACGGCAAGTGTTTCGGAGCCATCGCGGTCGCTCAGGTTCACCGACAGGCCGGTGAGCTGAATGGCTGTGTCTTCTTCGGCGCTGAAGGAGGCAGCCGCCACGCCAACCTGCGGTGCATCCACGATCGCATCGATGATGATGGTGGCAACCGCCTCGACCGTCTGGCCGGTGCGCAAATCGGTCAAGGCATAGGTGAAGGTCAGTGTCCCGGAGAAGTCGGCCGGCGGCGTGAAGGTGAAGCTGCCGTCCTCGCGCAGCTGAAGCAGGCCCACGGCCGGCGGGTTGACCACTTTGACGTCGCGCGTGCCATTCGGGGTGCGGTCATTGTCGAACAGGTTGCCGCGCAAGGTGCCGTCTTCGGCCATGTGGTAGCGGTCATCGCGGGCTTCGGGCGCAGTGGGGCGCGCGCGCTCCTCGAAAGTCGCCGTGCTGCGGTTGCTGCCGGTTTCCGACCGGCGCTCGTTGAAGATGTTGGGGCGCTCGCCGTCTGGCTGCGGTGGCAGATGGCGAATGCCGGAGCCGACGCCGGCCGATTGCAGTGCGTCATCCGTTGCAGCCCGTCTCGGGTCGCTTGATTCAGCGTCGAGCCCGGCCACTTCGAGGTGCGAACGACTGTCGTTCAGGAAAAGGTAGCGCTCGCTCGGCAAAGGCGGCAGGTGCTCCAGCCCGCGCCCGATCTTGCCCACGTCATAACCGCTGTTCAGATGTTCGGACTGACCACCTGTTGTGCGCCATGTCAGCGAGCCGTCACGCGGCAGGATATCGCCAAGCTGGCGATCCAGCTTGAAGATAATGTCTTCCCAGGTCTTCTGGTCCTCAACCTGGCGCTCAAGCCCGCGCAGGATGCGGCTGATGTCGATCTGCGACATGCGCAGCTCTTCGACAAAGGCACCCAGACGCCCGGCAATGGCCTGTGCGAGCGCTTCCGTGCCGGGAAAGGTCAGGCTCGAACCATCCGGCAGGACGACCACGAGACGGCCGCTGGCATCCTGCTCGAGCTTCAGGGCTTCGCCGCCGGGTCCCGCGAACTGGCGCAACAGCTGTTCGAGGCGCTCCTGCATGGTGTTTGAGGGCTCTGCCGCTGCAGCTTGCGCGATCACATGCGAAGGGATCGCTGATTTCTCTGGACTCGCCATGACGCAACTCGAACCTGAACAACAGAACTCGCGCAGAACGGAGTCCACGCCTTTCGAGTCCTACTTTGAATTGTTTAATGGCCTGTATGGTTCATTAAGGTTGAATTAATCTCTTGATGCAACCTGTGGTAACTTTATTCGAAGCTTGCATTCCCGGGCAGCATTTGTTTGTTGGCCGCATGACGGACCTCATCTGCATTGGCGAACCGCTCGGCGAGTTCAACGCGGCGCGCGGCGGCGGTGCCTATGTGTTCGGGCATGGCGGCGACACCGCCAATTGCGCTGTTGCGGCCGCGCGCCAGGGCGCACATGTGGCTTTGACGGGCGCGATTGGCGACGATGAGGCCGGCCGCTCCTTCCGTGCGCTCTGGCAAGCCGAGGGCGTGGATGATCGTCTGGTCGAGACCAACCGGACAGCTCCCACTGGCCTGTATTTCGTGAACCATGGTCCTGACGGCCATCGCTTCTCCTATTTGCGGGCTGGCTCTGCTGCCAGCCTCTGCGGGCCGGGCGAACTGCCGCGCGCGGCCATTGCGCAGGCGCGCGCGGTCCATGCCTCCGGCATCAGCCAGGCGATCTCGGCCAGTGCCTGCGACGCGGTGTTCGAGGCCTTTGCCGAGGCTCGCGCCCATGGCGTGCTGACCTCGTATGACACCAACCTGCGGCTGAAGCTCTGGCCGCTGGTGCGTGCGCGCGCGATCATTCATGCGGCATGCGCCATGGCAGACATCGTGTTGCCGGGGATGGATGATGCACAATTGCTGACAGGTCTGGACGACCCGGACGCCATCGCCGATGTCTATCTGCGCATGGGTGCGAAGGTGGTGGCGCTGACATTGGGCAAGGATGGCTCGCTGGTGGCAACGCCCGATGGCCGCCGCCGCATCGGTTCGATCAAGGTCAAGGCTGTCGATGCGACCGGTGCGGGCGACTGTTACGACGGCGCGTTTCTCGCGCAGTTCATCCGCACCGGCGACGCTTTTGCAGCGGGCGCCTATGCGAATGTGGCGGCAGCGCTGTCCACGCAAGGATTCGGCGCCGTCGCGCCCGTGCCGCGCCGCGCGGAGGTTGAGGCGCGCCTGGCGCTGGAGTTGGAACAAGCCTGATGTCGACTGTTTCCGTGCTTTCGTCTTCTGCGGCGCTGTTCTCCCGTTATGACACGATCATCAGCGATGTCTGGGGTGTGGTTCATGACGGGGTAAAGGGCCTAGCACCGGCCTGTGCGGCGCTGGCAGCATTCCGGGCCAGCGGCGGCAGGGTTGTCCTGCTGTCGAATGCCCCCGGCCCCAGCGGGCAGATTGCCGGTCTGCTGGACGCGATGCATGTGCCGCGCGGCGCCTGGGACAGGCTGGTGACATCGGGCGATGTCACGCGCGAGCGTGTGCGGAAGTCAGGCTTCAAACGCATCTATCACATCGGCACTGACCGCGACCGCGAAGTCTTCGATGGCCTCGATGTCCAGCTTGTTGGTGAAGCCGAGGCGCAAATGGTCGTTGCCACCGAGTTGCATGACGACAGGCGCGAGACGCCGGAGCATTATCGCCCGCTGCTGGCAAGGCTGCAGGCGCGTGGC
>JANMMX010000302.1:0-5348 GCA_031373605.1 Allobosea sp.
CCCCGACCCTCCCCCTTTCAGGGAGAGGGGGTGTGCTAGTCCAGTGGCATTCTGATGAGGAGGTGGACCGGTGATCGGGCTTTCATCCTGCGTCATCCTCGGGCTTGTTCCGAGGTTCCACGTGTCGCACTCATTCTTGGCAAAGTCGTGGGTGCTCGGGCCAAGCCCCAGCATGACGGCAAGGGTTTCCTGATATGTCCGTTCGTCGTCTCGCTCCTGACCATCTGCAGCCTGCCAATTTCGCTTTCGATGTAGCGAACGAGAATTGGGTGGCTGAGCAGCTGGCCAAATACCCGTCAGGCCGTCAGGCTTCTGCCGTCATTCCGCTGTTGTGGAAGGCGCAGGAGCAGTGTGGCGGCTGGTTGCCGCGCGTGGCCATCGAGGCGGTCGGCGTCAAGCTTGGCATGCCCTCGATGCGCGTGCTGGAAATCGCGACCTTCTACACGATGTTCAGTCTGGCGCCGGTCGGCAGTTATTTCGTGCAGCTTTGCGGCACCACGCCCTGCGCGCTGCGCGGCGCGGAAGCGTTGAAAAAGGTCTGCGAGGACGTGATCGGCCCGCAATCGACCGTCTCTGCCGATGGCAAGCTGTCCTGGCTGGAAGTGGAATGCCTCGGCGCCTGCTGCAATGCGCCGATGGCTCAGATCAATTTCGACTATTACGAGGACCTCACACCCGAAAATTTCGCTGCATTGCTGGGCGACTTGCGCAATGGGAAGACCGTCAGGCCCGGCCCACAAAACGCGCGCTCATGCTCGGAGCCGCTGGGTGGAGGCGAGACGCTGATGGACACGGCGCTCTATGACGGCTCGGTGATCGGTGCTGGCGATTGGCAAAAGCGCATTGCGGCCCAGCGCGCGGCGGCCGCCAAGGCAGTGGCTGAGGCTGCAGAGCTGGCGGCTTCGGGGGCACCCACCGCTCCAACGTCAACCGCGCCTGCTCCTGCACCCGTCATCACTGCCAAGCCCGCGATTGCCCGGCCAGCAGCAACGGTTGGCCAACCGTCACAGGCAGCGCAAGATACGCCTGCCGCTGGCGGGGCCGCGATCAAGGGCTCGTCGACGCCCGCCGTCGCAAAATCGGCTGTCAAAAAGGCCACCACTGCCAAACCCGTCAGCCTGAAACCGGTCGTTGCAAAGCCAGTCTCAGCCGACCCGAAGCCAGAGCTTCTGGGCCAGCCGCGTGGCGGCAAAGCCGACGATCTCTCGCTGATCTGGGGCGTTGGACCCAAGATCGAGCAGATGCTCAACGACATGGGCATCTGGCATTTTGACCAGATCGCGGCGTGGACTAAGGCCAATCTGGCTTATATCGATGACAAGCTGGTCGGCTTCAAGGGCCGCGCCGCCCGCGATGAATGGATCAGCCAAGCCAGGAAACTCGCCAAGGGCTGGCGGCCATCGTCGAAGCTCGGCGACAAGCCGGTAAAGTGAGGGCTGAACATGGCTGAAGTCACAAACGACCTGATCTATGAAGTCTTGAAACGCATTCAGGGCGACACCTCGGCTTTGCGCGAAGGGCAGGTCGAGATGCGCGCTGAAATGTCCGCCATGCGGGGTCATATGCTGGCCATGCAGACGGACATCGCAAATATCTACGCCCGTCTCGGTTCGCACGAATCTCGGCTCGAGCGGATTGAGATGCGCCTGAACCTGATTTCCGAACCGGCCCATTGAAGCGGAAAAGCTGACACCATGCTCGCTGACAAAGACCGCATTTTCACCAACCTCTACGGCAGGCATGACCTGTCGCTGAAGGGCGCGCTGAAGCGTGGTGCCTGGGATGGCACCAAGTTCCTGCTGGAGCAGGGGCGCGACTGGATCATCGACGAGATGAAGAAGTCCGGCCTGCGCGGGCGCGGCGGTGCAGGGTTCCCGACCGGCCTGAAATGGTCTTTCATGCCCAAGCAGGTCACGGACCGGCCGCATTATCTCGTCGTCAACGCCGACGAGTCAGAGCCCGGCACCTGCAAAGACCGCGAGATCATGCGCAATGATCCGCATCTGCTGATCGAGGGCTGCATGATCGCGTCCTTCGCGATGCAGGCCCATGCCTGCTACATCTACATTCGCGGCGAGTATGTGCGCGAGCGCGAGGCGCTGGAGCGCGCAGTCCAGGAAGCCTATGCCGCAAAGCTGATCGGAAAAGACAACAAGCACGGCTATCCCTTTGATCTTTATGTGCATCACGGCGCGGGCGCCTACATCTGCGGCGAAGAGACCGCGCTGCTGGAATCGCTCGAAGGCAAGAAGGGCATGCCACGGATGAAGCCGCCATTCCCGGCCAATGTCGGCCTTTATGGCTGCCCGACTACCGTGAACAATGTCGAGTCCATTGCGGTTGCGGGCACGATCCTGCGCCGTGGCGCCAACTGGTTTTCCGGCATCGGCAACCCCAACAATGTCGGCACCAAGCTTTTCTGCATTTCAGGCCATGTGAACACGCCCTGCAATGTTGAAGAGGCGATGGGCATCCCGTTCCGCGAGCTGATCGAGAAGCATTGCGGCGGCGTGCGCGGCGGCTGGGACAATCTCAAGGCGGTCATCCCCGGCGGCTCCTCGGTGCGCATGGTGCCAGCGAGCCAGATCATCGACACGCCCATGGACTTCGATTCGCTCTCGAAGCTGAAATCCGGCCTCGGCACGGCGGCTGTGATCGTCATGGACAAGTCCACCGACATCGTGCGCGCCATCACCCGCATTTCGTATTTCTACAAGCACGAGAGCTGTGGCCAGTGCACGCCGTGCCGCGAAGGCACAGGCTGGATGTGGCGCGTGCTGACGCGCATGTCGGAGGGCCGCGCCCAGAAGCGCGAAATCGACATGCTGCTGGAAGTGACCAAGCAGGTCGAGGGCCACACGATCTGCGCGCTGGGGGATGCGGCCGCCTGGCCGGTGCAGGGCCTCATCGCCCATTTCCGTCACGAGATCGAAGAGCGTATCGACCAATATGCGGCCAACCCGCATATGGAGCCGGTGAAGATGATGGCGGCGGAGTGAGGGTGATGGCCAAGGAGCCCGACAGCCTGATCCTTGAGTTGCTGCGTGACATGCGCTCGGACATGCGTGTCCTGCGCGAACGCTCCGAAGAGCATTCCGGCGAACTCAAGAAAATCCGCAAGGAAATGCACAATTGGCAGGAAACCACCTCAACGGGCGTCGGTTTTGCCATGCATGCCAATGTCCGGCTCGAATCCGTGGAAGAGCGTTTCGATGACCTGACCAAGCGCATTGAACGGTTGGAGAAGCACTCATGAAACCAGCACTTTTTTCGGTTGTGGTTGCCACCCTCGCCCTCGCAGGCTGCAACACCACGCGGTCGCCCCAGCCGCCTGTGGCGCAGGTGGCCGCCGGCCCGAGCGTCGACATTCTGGCGCCCTCAGCGCGCGTGCGGCAGGTCATTGCCCAGCGCGCGCAGCAGCGTGGCGCCGGTGTGCTGTCCAACGATGCGCGCGGCGTCATTCTTGAACGGCAATTGCCCTCGACCAGCCCGGTGCTGGAGGCGTCTTGCGGGCCGCACCAGCCGGGCCGCCGCATCCGCATCGAGCTGCGTACGGCGGAAGTGCCGGGCCGCACCGAGGTGACCGAGCGCCGCATTGTGCTGGATCAGGGCAAGGCCTGCATTGTCCAGCTGAACGAGGCCGACATTGCTGAGGCGAACGCCTCGCTCAACGAGTTGAAGCAGCAGGTTGAGGGCGGGTCGCTTGCGCGACGCTGAAGGGCTATGGAAGTGACGAAACACGACCTGATGAGATTTGCACGATGACAAAACTCCTGATCGACGGCATCGAGGTTGATGTTCCGGCTGATTTCACGCTGCTGCAGGCCTGCGAGGCTGCTGGCGCTGAGGTGCCGCGCTTCTGCTTCCACGAGCGGCTGACGATTGCCGGCAATTGCCGCATGTGCCTTGTCGAGGTGAAGGGCGGGCCGCCCAAGCCGCAAGCCTCGTGCGCCATCGGCGTGCGCGATCTGCGCCCCGGTCCCAATGGCGAGCCGCCGGTCGTTTCCACCAAGTCGCCCATGGTCAAGAAGGCGCGCGAAGGCGTAATGGAGTTCCTGCTCATCAACCACCCGCTGGATTGCCCGATCTGCGACCAGGGCGGCGAGTGCGATCTGCAGGATCAGGCGATGGCTTATGGCGTCGACAATTCGCGCTATGTCGAGAACAAGCGCGCCGTCGAGGACAAGTATATCGGCCCGCTGGTGAAGACGACGATGACGCGCTGCATCCATTGCACGCGCTGCGTCCGCTTCACCACGGAAGTCGCGGGCGGCACCGATCTTGGGGCCATTGGCCGCGGCGAGGACATGGAGATCACCACCTATCTCGAGCAGGCGATGGGCTCCGAACTGCAGGGCAATATTGTCGATCTCTGCCCGGTCGGCGCGCTGACCTCGAAGCCTTATCAGAACAAGGCGCGGCCCTGGGAGCTGACCAAGACCGAAAGCGTCGATGTGATGGATGCGGTGGGTTCCGCCATCCGCGTTGATTCCCGTGGCCGCGAGGTCATGCGCGTGCTGCCGCGCGTCAACGAGGCGGTCAATGAGGAATGGATTTCCGACAAGACACGCCATGCTGTCGATGGCCTGCGCACGCAGCGGCTCGACCAGCCTTACATTCGCGAAAACGGTCGCTTGCGCGCTGCCAGCTGGAACGAGGCCTTCGCGCTGATCGCCACCAAGGTGAAGGCGACCACGCCCGCCCGCATTGGCGCGCTTGCTGGCGATCTGGCCGGTGTCGAGGAGATGTTTGCGCTTCAAAGCCTGATGACGGCTCTCGGTGTCACCAACATCGACTGCCGTCAGGATGGCACGAAGCTGCACCCGAAACATGGCCGCGCCAGCTACCTGTTCTCGACCGGCATTGCCGGGATCGAGGAGGCCGATGCGCTGATGATCATTGGCGCAAACCCGCGCAAGGAAGCGCCGATCCTGAACGCGCGCATCCGCAAGCGCTGGCTCAAGGGTGGCTTCACCATTGGAGTCATCGGCGAAAAGGCCGATCTCACTTATGATTATGCGCATCTCGGCGCTGGACCCGAGACGCTGGCCGAGTTCATCAAGCACGCGCCGATCACCAAGCAGAAGCCGATGTTCCTGATCGGGCAGGGCGCGTTGAGCCGGCCCGATGGCGAGGCGATCCTCTCGATGGCTGCCAAGGCCGCCAAGGTGCTGGGCGTTATCAAGGATGACTGGAACGGGTTCAGCATCCTGCATACCGCCGCCGCGCGCGTCGGCGCGCTCGACCTCGGCTTCGTGCCAAAGGGCGAGGCTGACCTTGATGCGACCAGCATGGCCAAGGCGGGCGCGCTCGATGTGCTCTTCAATCTCGGCGCCGACGAGATCGAG
>JANMMX010000321.1:0-3983 GCA_031373605.1 Allobosea sp.
AACCGGGCTTGGCACGGCCTCGCACGCGCTGCGCGGCCAGCCGCCGCTGGGCCAGGTGCAGATCGGTGCCTGGACCGTCTGGCCGCGCATCGGCTCGCGCGACATTGACCCTTACGCACGTGCTGTTCTGGCACGCGGCGCCCATCTGCCACTCGGTCTGGGCGAAGGCCTGACGCTGGTTGCCTACAAGGACCAAACCGGCAAAAGCCTGAACACTGCATGCGGCTATGCGATCAGCGGTCTTGTGCCGACAGCCCGCGGCTGGACCTTGACCGTCTCTGACTCGAATGGCCAAGCCTTGCCCGAAGCACCACAGCGCACAGGTTTCAGCGATGTGGAAGTGACCCGGCGCGAGAATGGCGAACTGGCGATTGGCCTGTCGCGTGAGGCGTTGGCTGGCGACTGGCTGCCATTGCCAAGGAGCAGCAGCTTCACGCTCGTTCTGCGGCTCTATGACACGCCGGTTTCCGGCACGGCGTCCGAGCTTTCCGCCGGGCAACTGCCGCGAATCGAGCGGTTGAGCTGCACATGATCGCACAAGCGGCTTCGCATCTCCTGCGTGCTCCAGCCTCCGCCCGGCGCGGGATCGACATGCTGGGTGGGCTCAAGCGTTTTGTCTACCTTACGGCACTTGGCCTCGTGCTGGGCACCATCGTTCATCTGGTCGCGGTCTTCCTCATTCCGCGTCTGGCAGAACGTGATGCGGCAAACCAGTTCTCCGAGATGGGCGAGGAGGGCAAGGCGGACTTGCTGGACGCCAAAAAACAGGCGAACCAGGCCGTCATCGACGGAGACCCCAGAACAGCAATCGCCGCCTGTGGGTACAATCTTGAGACAGGTCCGGTGCGCGTGGTCGCGAGGGCAGGTCTCCTGCCGCTGAGCCTTTCGCTGCACAAGCCGGGTGGCGGGGTGCTCTATGCCATCACCGACCGCGCAGCCGTGCGCGGCACGCTGGAATTCGTGATCCTGACAGCAGCCCAGCTGGACGAGCGGCTGGCACGCGATGACGAGAGCGAAAGCGTGCGCGAGCTGCGTGTGGTTTCACCAAGCGAGCAAGGCATCGTGGTCGCGCGCGCGCTCGCCAAGCGGCCTTCAGATCGGGCCGAGGCAGAGGCACTGGTGAAGGATGTGGCCTGCGGGCTGGCGGATTGACGACGCGTCCGTTCTGCCAGCAGGCGCTACTTCGTCACCAGTGGGCCATGCCTGAACACGCCGACTTCCGAAATACGCTCGAATCCCTTGGCCTCGGCCTCCAGCGCCATGATGGCGCGCTCGGCAATGATGGCTTCGCTGGCCGGCATTTCAACCACCAGATTGTCGAGCGCAAAACGGTAGGACAGGATGCGGTAATGCAGCCGCTCGCGCACCCAGCGCACGAGTCCCTCGTTTTCGGCGACGCGTTCCACTGCCGGTTCGTGATGTTGCGGCGGAACCCAGGGTGAACCTTCCGCCGTGCGCAGGCGCACGCGGTCGGCGGCGACCACACGACCCGTGATCTGCCGAAACGGGCCAATCAGCAGGCGATCGGCATGGGCGTCCTCGGCCAGCCGTCGATAGCGCGAGGAAGGCGAGCGGAACTCGCCGCCCCTTAGCGCTGTCCAGTAAGCAGAGATGGTGATGGATTGGGCATCGACCGGAAGGATGCGCGTGCGGGCGAGTTCTGACATCTGGCGATCAAACAGACTGCGTTCATGCGCCGGGCTGATGAAGCGAAAGGCGCGATTGCGCAGCACCACCTCATCATCTGTCTGGTGGAACCAGGAGGAGGGCTCGCCACGCATGGTCGCAAGCCAGCCGCCGGCTGTGGGGTAGATTGCGGTGTTCCATATTGAAGGACGAGGACGCCCGAGATCGCCCGTTTCGGTGCAGCCAGAGGCAAGCAGGGCGAAGGCGACAACCGTTGCCCTTGCCGCTGTGGGCCAGAAACGTGGCGAGCCTGACAGGACCATCAGATGACTGTCAGCCGCGCCGGCGGCGAGGCGTTCCGTTGCGGGGACGGCCAGAGGCGGGACGTGCAGGCTTTTCAACCAAAGCCCTGTCTTCTTCATGGCGCTGGTAGCGCACGCCGGTGAAGAACAGGATTTCGCATGTTCCTTCAAAACGCGTGCTGGCATCGTCAGCCCTGGCCATTTGCCGCTCAGGCAGCGCAATGATGACACCCATCGTTCGACCCTCCTGCCAGGCAACCTGCCAAGACCCTGATTCGCATCGACGGAATTGCCGCGACGAACATTGCCTTTCCCGTATCAAGAACCTTCATGGTTAACGCGATGCTAACGCCTTGGCGCTAAACCGGGGAAAGCCGCAAAATTCATGAGTTCTACGATGATCCCTTCGCCAGATACCGAGATTTCCAGCCTCGCACGCCTCGCAAGAGACGGCGGCCTCGACCTTGGCGAAGTGACGTTCCGGGTGAAGACCGATCTGCTGATGGCAGCACCCAACCCGTCACCGGCGGATCTTGATGCCTATGCCACGCTGGGCCGGGCCGTAATTCCCGAAATGGACCTTTCAGCTGCTCTGACCTTGTCCGAGAAGCTGGCGCCATGGCCGCTGACACCGCCAGCCATCATCGATGCGCTCAGTGCGCGGGCCGGAAGCGTGGCTGCCAGCCTGATTGCCCATGGCGCACCCATGGAGCGGGCTGATCTTGATGATCTGGCGGCCAGCGCCCCTGCTGACCTGGCGCGCGCCATCGCCGCCCGCAAGGACCTGAGCGATCAGGCCATCCTGCTGCTGGCGGCACGTGGCGAGCGCACCATCGATTTTGCGCTGGCCGGCAACGCTGACCTTGTCTGGCCACGCGCCGCGCTTGACCTCGTCAGTGGCCGGGCGCGGGACGATGCCACGCTGGCCTTGACACTTCTGGCGCGGGCTGACCTGCGGCCTGTCGATCTGGCGCAACTCTACATGCATGCCGACCGCAAGGGGCGCGCAGCCATCCGCTTTGCCGTCGATGCGCGTGATGCGGTTTCGCCGCGCAAGCCGGTGCATACCGCACGCAGCGAAGACTTTGAGGAACTGGTTGCGCTTGCGCCAACCGCGCCAGTTGCCGCATTGGAAAAACTTGGTGCCCTGGCCGGTCTTGGACCGCAGGCGACGGCGGCGATGACGGCGGACACGTCGCGCGAACTGGCAGCGCTGACTTCGCTGACGTTAAACCTCGGCGTCGAGGAGACAACCCGCTTTCTCATCCTGCTCGGTGATGACGCGGCGCGCTCGGTGGATCGCATCTTCGCGCTGGTTGACCTGATGCGCACCACGACGCCTGGCACAGCCCTGCGCCTTCTCGCGCTGGCAACAGGCGACAGCACAGCCAGCCAGCCGCGCGAGGCAAAGCGGCATATCCCTGTCATGGACGCAAGCGGAACAGGGGCACGCGCTACAGTTCCGGGCAAGACGCAGCGTCTGCCTGCCTCCAAGGTGCTCGACAAGCTGGGCTCGAAAGTGAGCTGAGCGCCCTCAGCCGGCCAAGGATATGCGCGGATCGCCCGCGCGGTTCTCGATCTCGACTAGCCAGAGATCGGCATCGAACTTTCGTTCGCGCGTGACGCGCTCCTCAATGGTTGCAGGGTCTGACGCCAGCACCAGCACAAAGCGGCGCTCGCCTGCCTCATTGGCTATCGACTGAGGCGCAGGTCCATAAAGCGCAGCTGTGCCATCGAGCTTGTCGAGTTTCACAAAGATGGCGCCAGCCTCGGCAGCACCGCGACGCCGCAGCACCGCGACATGGCCATCATGCGCCGCTTGTCGAAGCCAGGCTGAAACCCAGAATTCGCTGGTCAGGCGCGCCATGGCTTGCTCACCCGGTCCAGGATCACTCGACTCGCATGCCGCTGGCCGAGGCCAGCTCACGCACCGTTCGCGGCGAAAGATCACGCGTCACGGCGATGTTGCGGTCACGCTCGAAGCGGGCAAGCGCACTGCGGGTCTCGTCACTCATGCGGCCATCGGCCTTCGGCACGCCATAGCCAAGTTTCATC
>JANMMX010000329.1:0-2919 GCA_031373605.1 Allobosea sp.
GGTCATTCCCAATTCAAGAACATCATGCACCGCAAGGGCAAGCAGGACGCCGTGCGCGCCCGGCAGTTTTCGCGCCTTGGTCGTGAAATCACGGTGGCCGCCAAGATGGGCATGCCTGATCCGGCCATGAACCCGCGCCTGCGCATGGCGGTGATTGCCGCGCGCGCCGAGAACATGCCCAAGGACAACATCGAGCGCGCGATCAAGAAGGCGTCGGGCAATGATGGCGAGAATTATGACGAGGTGCGCTACGAGGGCTATGGCCCCGGTGGTGCCGCTGTCATCGTCGAGGCGCTGACCGACAACCGCAACCGCACGGCATCTGCCGTGCGCTCCTATTTCGCCAAGGCTGGCGGCGTGATGGGCGAGAGCAACTCGGTCTCCTTCATGTTCTCGCGCGTTGGCGAGATTGCCTATCCGGCTGCCGCCGGCACAGCGGATGCCGTGATGGAAGCAGCCATCGAGGCGGGCGCCGATGATGTGGCTTCTGATGCGCATGGCCATGTCATCACCTGCTCCTTTGACGCTCTGAATGAAGTGACAAAAAGCCTGGAAGCCCAGATTGGTGCGCCGCTTTCGGCCAAGCATGTCTGGCGTCCCTCCACCAGCGCGCCGCTGGACGAGGAGAAGGCCGCCTCCATGATGAAGCTGATGGAAGTGCTCGACAATGACGATGACGTGCAGAACGTCTTTGCCAATTTCGAGATCGCTGACGACATCATGGCCAAACTGACGGGTTGAGCCTGACGGGCTGGGTTCAGCGCCCGAGCCAGCCATCCCAGAGCGGGATGGAGACCACTGCGCTGCAAAAGATCACCAGATAGGCGATGCGCCGGAAGGTGCTTTCGCTGGCGACGTGGAAGCCGCGCGTGCCGATCAGCAGGCCCAGCCCATAGGGCACAAGCAGCGGCAAGGCCTGCCACAACACGGCGGGGTTGATGACGCCCTTGTGCCAGAGGATGAGCCCGGAGCTGATCGTGGTCAGCCCGAAGAAGGTCTGCAGGTTGTCACGTGTCTGGCGGGCATCATTGCGCTGCGCGCCGAGCCAGAACACTGCCAGCGGCATGCCGCCAAGGCTCGCCAGGCCGCTGAACAGCCCGGAAATGCTGCCAACCCCGAAAGAGAGCGGAAGTCCTGCCCGGCCCTGATAGCGCCAGCCCGAGGCCAGCAGGGCAACCGCCGCCAGCACAAGGCCTGCCAGCAGCCAGCGCATCACCAGCGGGTCTGTTGCCAGCAGCAGGCTGACACCGATTGGCATGGCCAGGATCGCGGCGATGAGCAGCGGCCAGACCTCGCGCCAGTCCGCCCGGCGGAAAGACCGGCTGGCAATCGGCATCGCGAAAACGGCATCGACCGACCAGATCAGGCCCATGGCCAGAACAGGCCCGACGGCGAGGCTGGCAATGGGCATGAACACCATCGCAAAACCAAAGCCCGTGAAGCCGCGCACCAGCCCGCCCAGGAATGTGGCCATCACCAGCAGGACAGGCAGGCTGCTGCCGGTCAGTTCGGAGAAGTGCGAGGACATTCGGGCGCGTTGATTCGATGATCAGGTGGCATTTCTGCTGTTGCAGGTGACACATTGCGTTGGCTGTGACTAATCACAGGTCGATATGACTGAGATCACGCGAATCATCGGGATTGATCCGGGCCTGCGCCGCACCGGCTGGGGCATCGTGACCAGCGAAGGCACGCGCCTTGTGTTTGTTGCCTGCGGCATCGTTGAATCCGATGCCTCGCTCACGCTGGCAGAGCGCCTGCGCCAGCTTCATGCCGGTCTTGACGCTGTGCTGCAGGAACATGCGCCGGATGAGGCGGCGGTGGAAGAAACCTTCGTCAACCGCGATCCGCAATCGGCGCTGAAGCTGGGTCAGGCGCGCGGCATCGCGCTGGTGGTGCCGGCCTTGCGGGGCATAGGCGTCGATGAATATGCCGCCAATCTGGTGAAGAAGACGGTGGTTGGCGTCGGCCATGCCGACAAGACACAGGTGCAGGCGATGATCCGCGTGCTGCTGCCCAAGGCCAACACGAAAAGCGCTGATGCCGCCGATGCCCTGGCCGTCGCCATCTGCCATGCCCAGCACCGTGGCAGCCGGGCCTTGCTGGCGCGGGTAGCTCGTTTATAGTCACGCTACGTCTCTGCAAAGTCAGGCTTCTTGCCCTGTTCATCCCAGTAGGATGCCAGCCATGCGCGCCGAGCAGAGGCCTCGATCCTGCGAACCCAATGCGCCGATCCTGCGGGCGATGATATCGAGCGGCAAGGTGAACACTTTCCAGCGCACAACTGAAGCATGGCTAAGCCCTGTCGGTTCAAGATCTGAAATTCTGTGATCTGTTGGCCATTGGCTGCGCGCACCGGTCGTAATCATCGCGGCGATCACATGGCCATGTGCTTCGTTGAAAGCTGTGTCCGAGAGAATGACGACAGGCCGTGGTTTGCGCTGATCGCTCTCTGTGAACGGAAACAGCGCCACAGCGACATCCCAGCGGCCGAGTGACTGAACATCAAAGGCCATTGTAGGCCTCGTCATCCTCGGAGCTGTTCCAGTCTTCGAGCAGCGCCGAGATCGAGGCCAGATAAGGATCTGCTGGCGCTGTGTCGTTCAATGCCACCGCGACGATCTGCCCACGGCGCTGCTGGTAGACCGTGTTCCAGTAGTCCTTGAAACTCTCGTCGGGCCTGATGCCCTGTGTTGGACGGCCATCGCCACCATCGCGCATCTTGCGGAAAAGAACGGGTTTGCCATCTACCAGCAAGGTAATGGGTGCGTTTTGCGGAAGCTGCATCACGCGATCGATGATCGCCCTGTCGCCTTCGATGTGCTTCATCCAAATGGCGTGATCGCGGATTTCAAGTTGACCCATAGCGCGTCCTCCTTCCGGGATGTTTCTGCGTGAGGTGTATAGGCCACCCATGCC
>JANMMX010000361.1:0-5520 GCA_031373605.1 Allobosea sp.
GCTGCCCTGCTGGAACTGACACATGCGCTCACGCCAGCTCTTTGCCCTGATCTGCCTCATTCCGGCTGTGACTGTCATCACGGCCTTTTTCCTGATTCCGGCCGTGCAGCTGCTGATCGTCGGGGCCAGCGGCGAGGCCGGAATGTCGCGCTATCTCGCTGTGCTGACCACGCCGCGCTACCGTGAAGCCCTCATTTCCACCGTCATCCTGTCGCTGACTGTGACGGTCGTGACGTTGCTGATCGGCGGTCTGTCCGGCATCTTCCTGGCGCGCAACCGCTTTCCGGGCCATGGCCTGCTGGTGGCGATCCTGACCTTTCCTCTCGCCTTTCCCGGCGTGGTCGTCGGTTTCATGGTCATCATGCTGGGCGGGCGACTAGGGCTGGTGGGGCAGGTCAGCCAGGCCCTGGGCGGAGACAGAATCGTCTTCGCCTATTCGATGACGGGGTTGTTCATCGGCTATCTCTATTTCTCGATTCCGCGCGTGCTGCTGACGGTGATGGGCGTGGCCGAGACGCTGGACGGGCGGCTGGTGGAGGCTGCCCGCTCGCTGGGCGCCGGGCCATTGGCCGTGCAGCGCGACATCGTGCTGCCCTTGCTGGCACCGGCTTTTGTGGCTGCGGCCTCGATCTGCTTTGCCACCTCGATGGGCGCCTTCGGCACAGCCTTTACGCTGGCCACCCGCATCGATGTGCTGCCGATGGTGATCTACCAGGAGTTTACCGAGCGCGCCGACATTGCCATGGCCGCAGCCCTTTCTGTGATGCTGGGGCTGGTGGCCTGGGCCATGCTGGCGCTGGCGCGGCTTTATGGCGGCGACAATGTCGCTGCAGCGGGCTGACAGATGGCCAACCGTCTCGCCTTCTCGCTGGCGCTGTCACTCACCGTTCTCACAGCGGCTTTTCTGGCTGTGCCCGCGCTCATGTCGATGCTGGCTGGCGTC
The DNA here is from genome assembly GCA_031373605.1 of Allobosea sp. GTDB lineage: Bacteria > Pseudomonadota > Alphaproteobacteria > Rhizobiales > Beijerinckiaceae > Allobosea. The sequence goes on from JANMMX010000361.1 coordinate 944, forward strand.
ACACAGGTCTATGCGCGCGGCATCAGCTCCGGCCTGACGACCGACTGGATCGTCGAGGTCTGGCGGCTCTATTCCGACACGATCTGGCGTTCCATCGCCATTGCGCTGATGACGCTGGCGGTGACGCTGCTGATCGGCGTGCCGCTGGCCTACACCTTCGTGGTGCGGCCATCGGCACTGACGCGCGCCATCAACGAGCTGATGACATTGCCGCTGGCTGTGCCGGGGCTGGCGGTGGCGCTGGCCATGCTGCAACTCTATGGCGGCTTTTCCGAGTTCCGGCGCTCATCGCTGTTCATCGTCGCCGGGCATGTGATCTTCACCTTGCCCTTCATGGTGCGTGCCGTTGCGGCAACGCTGGCCGCCATTGATATTCGAACGCTGGAGGAGGGCGCGGCCTCGCTGGGAGCCGGGCCGCTGCGGCGCTTTCTCGATGTTGTCGTGCCTGCCGCCATGCCTGGCATCCTTGCTGGCGCGTTGATGGTCGTCACGCTTTCCATCGGCGAGTTCAACCTCACCTGGATGCTGCACACCCCGCTCACCAAGACCCTGCCGGTGGGGCTGGCCGATTCCTACGCCTCGATGCGGCTTGAGATCGCCTCCGCCTACACGCTGGTCTTCTTCATCATGATCGTGCCGCTGCTCATCGCCATGCAGCTGGCGGCGCGCGCCACCTCCCGGAAAGCGACATCTCGATGAGCAGCGGCATCCGCCTTGAACTGAACGGCATCGCCAAGACCTTTCCCGATGGTACGCAGGCGCTCAAACCTACGGCGCTCGATGTCGCACAGGGCGAGACAGTGGTCTTTCTGGGCCCCTCCGGCTGCGGCAAGACGACCTGCCTGCGCATCATTGCCGGGCTGGAGCAGCCCGATCCCGGCGGCCGCCTGCTCTTCGACGGGCAGGACATGACCGGCGTCGAGATCGAGCACCGCAATGTCGGCATGGTGTTCCAGTCTTACGCGCTGTTTCCCAACATGACGGTGTCCGAAAACATCGGCTATGGGCTGAAAATCCGGAAGGTGCCGCCAGCTGACAAGGCCAGACGCATCGCCGAGATGCTGGCGCTCTGCGGCATCGAGGCGCTGGCGGAGCGGCGCATTGACCAGCTCTCCGGTGGCCAGCGACAGCGTGTGGCACTCGCCCGTGCTGTCGCCATCCGCCCGCGCATCCTGCTGCTGGACGAGCCGCTGACGGCACTTGATGCAGCCCTGCGCGAGCGGCTGCGAACGGAGCTTGACCAGCTGCTGCGAGCGCTCGGCATCACCACTGTCTACGTCACGCATGACCAGTCCGAGGCCATGGGGCTGGGAGACCGGATCGTGGTGATGAAGCAGGGTTCGATCGCGCAGATCGGCACGCCGCGAGAGGTCTATTTCGAACCGGCCAGCCGCTTTGTGGCCGAGTTCATCGGGGCTGCAAACGTGCTTGAAGGCGAGCTGAGCGACGGCGCGCTGGTTCTGCCCGGTGGACGTCTGTCGATGCCGCAAGTCACGATTGGTGCGGGCCGGGTGAGTGTCATGCTGCGACCGGAGGCTGTTCAGCTGTGCGCGACCGATGGCGCCAGCTGGCAGGGCCACGTCCAGTCCATCTCCTTCCTCGGAGACCGCCAGCGCGCCACCATCACAGGCGCGGCTGACCAGCCCCTGATCGTCGAGGTTCCCAACCTCTCGTCACTGAAGGCAGGTGACCGCGTCGGCCTTTTGGTCGATCCGGCAGCACTTCGCCTCTTGCCGGACTAGGCCCGCGCATGCCATCGCCCGCCACCATCACCGAAGCCCATCGAGTGCCTGATCCATGACAAAGCCGCTTCTCATCGCGCAGATCACCGACCTCCACATCAAACGGCCGGGCGCGCTCGCCTATGGCCGGATCGATACGGCAACCGCGCTGGAGCGCATGGTCGAGACACTTGAATCATTCAGGCCCCGCCCGGACATCGTGATCATCAGCGGCGATCTTGTCGATGCAGGCACGCCGGAGGAATACGCCCATCTGCTGGAACTGCTGGCGCCGCTGACGCTGCCTCTGCTGGTCTGCCCCGGCAACCATGACCACCGCGGCAACTTGCGGGCAGCGTTCCAGCACCAGCGCTTCGACACACCGATTGCCTGCAACACGCGCCATGATCTGGGACCGCTCACGCTGCTGGCCACGGATTCGAGCACGCCCGGCAAATCATTCGGCACGCTCGATGAGGAGACGATTGGCTGGCTGCGCGACCAGCTGCAAGATGCGGCAGGCCGCCCCACGCTGATCTTCATGCACCATCCGCCGTTCGCGGCAGGCATCTGGCACATGGACCGACAGAATCTGATTGGCACTGATGCTCTCGCGGAGCTTGTGAAGGCGCATGGGCAGGTGCGGCTGGTGGCCGCAGGCCATGTGCACCGCGCCACAGTGACATCCTTCGCGGGCACAGTCGCGACGATAGCGCCGGCACCAAGCCATGCCGTGGCACTTGATCTCGAGCAGAGCCTGCCACCTGCCTTCAACATCGAACCACCGGCATTTCACCTGCACGTCTGGTTCGATGAAGCGGCGTCGCTCGTGACCCATCTTGTGCCCGTCGGCCGGTTTTCCGGCCCACATCCGTTTTTCGATGCCGGTGGCAAGCTGTTGTGAGCCTGGCCTGCGTCCGGCCTGACGACACGCAACCTGCATAAAACTGTCATCGAAGTGTCGCCTCTGGACACTACCGATCCCCCGTCAGTCGCAGGGGTATAGTATGCTTGATCTTCGAAACGTTACCCGCGCCTTTGGTGAAAAAAAGGCCGTCGATGACGTCTCTCTTCAGATCGAGAAGGGCAGTTTTGTCGGTGTGATCGGGCGCTCCGGCGCCGGCAAATCGACATTGCTGCGCATGATCAACCGGCTTCAGGATGTCTCTTCTGGCCAGATCATCTGGGATGGCAAGGACGTGACGGCGCTCAAAGGCGCCGAGTTGCGGGCCTGGCGCTGCCGTTGTGCCATGGTTTTCCAGCAGTTCAACATTGTCGGCCGTCTCGACGTGATGACCAACGTTCTCATGGGCCGCCTCAACCATGCCCCGCAGATGCGCTCGCTCCTGAAGCTCTGGAGCGCCGACGACAAGGCGATCGCGCTGTCCGCTCTTGAGCTTTTCGACATGACGACAATGGCCGGCCAGCGGGCCGAGTCCCTTTCCGGCGGCCAGCAGCAGCGTGTGGCCATTGCCCGCGCGCTGGTCCAGGAGCCGGACATCATTCTGGCTGACGAGCCGATTGCCTCGCTCGATCCCCGCAACACCAAGATCGTGATGGACAGCCTGCTGAGGCTGAACAGCCATTTCGGCATCACTGTGCTGTGCAACCTGCACGATCTCGACATCGCCAAGGAATACTGCACCCGCCTGATCGGCATGACGCAGGGCCGCGTCGTGTTTGATGGCCCGCCCGAAGCGCTGACCGAGAGCGAGGCGCGCGACCTCTACGGGCTTGAGGCGCATGAGGCGATGACTGTGCTGCCGCCGATGGCCGCCCCCACCAACATCCTTCCGGCTCAAGCCCTTCCTGCCGTTGCCTGAACCACAGGCGGAACCTGCCGCCTGATCTTCCTCGAACCGCCTCAATCTGGAGCATCCGACCATGACAATAACACGCCGCACCACGCTGGGCCTGACCGTGGCTCTCGCCGCGCTCGCGACAGCTTCATCCGCTTTTGCGCAGGACTGGAAAGCCAAGTTCCCCGAGCTCGTCTATGCCGTTGTGCCTGCCGAGAACGCCTCTGGCGTGACCGAGCGCCAGGGCCCCTGGATGGAATACCTCTCCAAGCAGCTTGGCGTGAAGGTTACCCTTCGCATTGCCTCTGACTACGCTGCTGTGATCGAAGGCCAGCGCGCCGGCACCATCCACATCGGTGACTACGGCCCGTCTTCCTACGTGCGTGCCCACACCGTCACCAATGGCGGCGTGGAGGCTTTCGCCTCGATGCGTGCCGTTGACGGCTCGACCGGCTATTACGCCGTTGCCTATGCCAAGACGACGGCCGCCGGCGCCAAGCTGGAAGATTTCAAGGGCAAGAACCTCTGCCTTGTCGACCCGAACTCGACCTCCGGCTACAATGTTCCGCTGTTCGCCATGAACAAGCTGGGCATCGAGCCTGACAAGTTCTTCGGCAAGACCGTCAACGCAGGCAGCCACGAGAACGCTGTCATGGCCGTGCAGCAGGGCACCTGCGACGTGGCCTTCAACTGGTGGAACTCGGAAGACGATTCCAACCTGACCCGCATGGCCAACAAGGGCATGGTGAAGACTGCCGACTTCAAGACGGTCTTCAAGTCCGACCGGATCCCAGGCTCGCCCTACGCCTTCCTGGCCGCCCTCCCGGCCGATCTGAAGGCCGCCATCGTCAAGGCTTTCATGGACTCGCCCAAGAACGACAAGGCCACTTTCGACAAGCTGTCGGATGGCAAGTCGCCCGGCTTCGCCCCGGCGCAGCACAGCGACTATCAGGTCACCATCGAACTGCAGAAGTTCGTCGATGACCTGCGCAAGAAGCGCGGCTCCTGATCTCTCTGATCCTGCTTCCGGGCGTCATCCTCGCGGATGACGCCCGTT
>JANMMX010000365.1:0-1519 GCA_031373605.1 Allobosea sp.
CCTTTCGCGCATGGAGCTTGAGGGCCTGACGTTTGAGGATTGCCTCAGGGATGCGCAGCGCCTGGGCTATGCCGAGGCGGACCCGACCTTCGATGTCGGCGGCTTCGATACCGCGCACAAGCTGGCGATCCTGACGAGCCTTGCCTTTGGCACTGAGATCGACGCCGACGCCATCCATGTCGAGGGCATCGCGGCCATCACGCCGCTGGACCTGAAGATGGCCGCCGAGCTCGGTTATCGCATCAAGCTGCTGGGCGTGGCCGAGCGCACCGCCACCGGCATCGAGCAGCGCGTGCACCCCACCATGGTGCCGCGCGAATCCGCCATTGCACAGGTCATGGGCGTGACCAACGCTGTCACCATTGCCGCTGATGCCGTGCGCGAGCTGACGCTGGTTGGCCCCGGAGCGGGCGGCGATCCCACAGCCTCTGCCGTGGTGTCGGACATTGCCGACATCGCGCGCGGGCAGGCGGGCCAGCCTTTCGGCATGCCGGTGGCGCGGCTTGAGAAAGCCTCGCGCGCGCCGATGCAGCGCCATGAGGGCGGCTATTACATTCGCCTTGCCGTGGCTGATCGTCCGGGCGCAGCGGCAGCCATCGCCACCCGTATGGCGGAAGCCAACATCTCGCTGGAAAGCATCGTGCAGCGCCGCTCTGCGCAGGCCGCGAAATCTGACCCGGCAGGCCGCTCCGGCGCGCCGGTGCCGGTCGTGCTCATCACCTATGCCACTACGGAATCTGCCATCCGCTCGGCCATCGAAAAGATTTCGGCCGATGGCCACATCACCGAGTCGCCACAGGTCATCCGCATCGAGCGGGAATGATCCGGACATTTTCGGGCGCCGTAAGCCCGCCATGCTCCGCATTCCCTATATCGTCAATCTGCTGATCCTTGTGCCGGTGGTGTTCAGCCTGCTGGCACAGCCCGATGCGATGCGCGCGGTGTTTGGAGCGGGCCTGATCGATTCACCGACGCTGCGCCCGCTGGTGGCATGCCTTTGGCTCGGCGTGCTCGCCTGCTCGGTGATTGCTCTGGGTGCCCCGGCGCGCTTCTGGCCGCTGCTGCTCTTTCAAGTCATCTACAAGGCCGCTTATCTCGCGGTGCATGTCGTGCCCACGCTGCTGCGGGAAGGCCAGGCCGCAATTCCCGTCGGCGTTTCCGTCACCTTCATCGGCATTGTGCTGGTCTGGCCGTTCTTCATCTGGCAGGCGCTCCAGGCCGAACGGATCGATGCCTGAAACCGGCTGCCAACAATTGCGGCAGCCGCCAATACCGGCTATGCGCGACGCAACCGATCAAGAACCCGCCGAGGAGCGCCGCCCCATGTCAGCCCTGACCATTCCTTCAAGCCAGGTCATCGAGCGCTTCCTGTCCATGGAGCTGGTGCGAGTCACCGAGCGCGCGGCGGTGTCTGCCGCCATGCTGCGCGGGCGCGGCGATGAGAAGGCGGCGGACCAGGCCGCAGTGGACGCCATGCGCCGCGAGTTGAACCGCCTGCCCATTGATGGCGAGATCGTCA
>JANMMX010000272.1:0-11730 GCA_031373605.1 Allobosea sp.
CTTCAGCGAATTGGCGATCGGTTCTTCCGCGCCGGCGGCGGCTGCAGCCGCGGCGGCATCCGGGGCGGCCGCGGCAACGGCTTCGGCTTCCGTGTTGGCCTCGTTGCGCTTGAGTGCCGTCACCGCCAGATAGGCCGCACCGCCGCCCAGCGCGAGGAAGGGCAGCATCGGGATGCCGGGCAGGGTGGCCAGCACCAGCATCACGCCGGCCGACATGCCGAGCGCCTGCGGGTAACCCGAGAGCTGCTTGATCAGCGCCTTGTCGGCGGCGCCGGTGATACCGGCCTTCGACACCAGCAGGCCCGCGGCGGTCGAAACGATCAGTGCGGGCACCTGGGTCACCAGACCGTCGCCGACGGTCAGCAGCGTATAGGTCTTGGCCGCATCGCCGAAGCTGAGGCCCATCTGGGCGACCCCGATCAGGATGCCGCCGATCACGTTGATGAAGGTGATGAGCAGGCCGGCAATCGCGTCGCCGCGAACGAACTTGGAGGCGCCATCCATCGAGCCGTAGAAGGACGCCTCGTCCTCAAGCGCCTTGCGCCGGACTTTGGCGACCTCCTGGTCGATCAGGCCAGCCGACAGATCGGCATCGATGGCCATCTGCTTGCCGGGCATGGCATCGAGCGAGAAGCGCGCCGCGACTTCCGCGATGCGACCGGAACCCTTTGTGATGACGATGAAATTCACGATCAGCAGGATCGCGAAGACGATCACGCCAATGATGAAATTGCCGCCCATGACGAAATGACCGAAGGCCTCGATCACATGGCCAGCTGCCGCCGGGCCCTCATGGCCCTTGGACAGGATGAGCCGTGTCGATGCCAGGTTCAGCGCCAGCCGGAACATGGTCACCATCAGCAGCACGGTCGGAAAGGCCGAGAATTCCAGCGGCTCCTCGATGAAGAGCGCCGTCATCAGCACCAGCACCGACAGGATGATGGAGACAGCCAGCAGCAAATCCAGCAGGACTGCCGGCAGCGGGAAGATGAGCACCACAAGGATGCCCATGACCGCAATGGCCAGAAGCAGATCGGGCCGGTTGAGAATCGTCGCCATCTCGCCGCGACCCGGCATGCGGAAATTTCCGCTTGCTGCACTGGTTCCTGACATCACATCGCTCATTTCACCAGCCGCCCGTCAACGCCCATCACCCGAGCGCCACTCATGCGGCGCACCCGGCAATTCTTGCCGGGTGCATGGTGAACAACTGGTTAAGAAGGTCGCATTGTTTCAAGTCGAATAGTGCAAGGAAGGCTTTGCTAACCCTCGACACCAATATGTCGGGCAGAAGAAGCGAGATGGACGAATTCGTTCAACATTTGAGCCGACTGATCAACGCGGGATTTCAGGAGTATTGGAACATCGATGCCCGCGCGCTTGTTGCAAAAAACATTTGGTCTTTTTGGCGGGCTCAGGGTGCAACTGTGCTGCCTGGCCATGGTCGTGGCATTGCCAATCACGCTCAGCCAGATGCAGGAACTGAAGCAGGATCGCAAACAGGCGCATGCGACCGCTGATCGCGCCGTGAGGCGATATGCCGAAGCTGTGGTCAAAGCCCAGTCGGATGCGGTCAACAGTATCCGTCTGACACTCGACGTGCTGTCAAAAGTGCCGGATGTCGTCAGCGCCTCGCCTGAGGCGTGCAATCGCGTGATGCATGACATTGCCGAGACACGTGAGTGGGCGATCGGGTTCCATTCGGTCACGTTGCAAGGGCACTTGGGCTGCACCAGCCTTGACGCAGCACGCAACATCAACGTTCTCGACCGCGCCTTTTTTCGGGAGGCGCTCGCATCCGGCGAGTTCACGGTCAGCGACTTTATCGTGGCCCGTGTCAGCCGCAAGCCAAGCCTTGCCGCCGCATTGCCGGTGTTCGACAAGTCCGGAAAGCCGGTCAGAGTTCTGGTCGCGACGCTCGACCTGCAAGCCATCGAGAAAATCGCAAAAGATGTCGCTTCCCGCGAGCCTGGCAGCATGGTTGCGATGTTCGACAGCGCGGGCACCTTGCTGGCGCGCTATCCGGCCCTGCCGAATGCGCTGGCAGCAGGCCAGAACTATCGCAACCAGCCCCTTTTCAGCGCGATAGCTTCAGCCAGTTCCGGCACCATGGTTGCAACGGATCTCGACGGCAAAGAGCGCCTCATCAGTTTCATGAGCTTGCCTGACACCAAGGCCAAGATTGTCGTCGGGTTCTCGCAGGCGCAGATCACCGCCGGGATTGACCGCAAGCTGCGGTCGAGCACGATCAGCATCGCTGCCCTGCTGGCCGGCCTCATGCTGACAGCCATTTTCGGCGGCTATCTTCTGCTCATCCGTCCCTTGCGGGATATCGCAAGAGCAGCCCATATCATCGGCGGTGGCGGCCAGCTTCCTGGCAAGATGCCGCGCCACATGACCCGCGAATTTGCGGAACTGTCGCGTGATGTCGCCATCATGGCACGCCGCATCCGCAAGCGCGAGACCGCGCTGATGAAAGCCAAGGAACTGCTCAATGACATGGCCTTCAGCGACGGCCTGACACGCATCGCCAACCGGCGCCGCTTTGACCAGGTGCTTGAAAACCTCAGGAGCGACATGTCCAGGGCAGGCCAGAACATGTCGCTGCTCATGCTCGATATCGATTTTTTCAAGCGCTTCAACGACCGCTATGGCCATGGCCGGGGCGATTCGGCGCTGATTTGCGTGGCGCATGAGGTCGAGTTGAGTGCATTGGCGGCTGATGCCGTTGCCTATCGCGTTGGCGGTGAGGAATTTGCCGTGCTGATGCCAGGGCGCGACCTTGATGCCGCGCTGCGGCTTGGTCAGGAGATTTGCAGCGCAGTCGAGGCGCAAGCCATGCCCCATGCCGATGGCCTGGGGCAGGTGCTCACGGTCAGCGTTGGCGCCACCTGCGTGCAGATCGGTGACCCTGATTGGGCCGCAACCCTGATGCGCCATGCAGACACAGCGCTTTATGAAGCCAAGAAGGCCGGCCGCAACCGCGTGTCCCTGCCGCCGATGATCCATCCGGCTCAAGTCAATGGCGAGCAGGGCAAGGCGGCATAGGCCGGCTCATTTCCCCTTGAATTCGAGCGGTCCGCGTTGCAAGCTAACGTAGGGGTACCGTCAGGCTTCTGCCTGGCACGGCACAGCTGGAGAGAAACAATGAAAAGACGCTCTTTCGTACTTGGACTCCTGGGCGCATTTGCCGCCACAGCCGTGATCGGCACCAGCCAGGCCGAGGCTGCACCTGCTCCGTCAGCGGAGCCTGTTGCTCCGCCGCAGCCCGAATCTGAAGCTGTTGATGCAGCAACTCAGGCCAGGCTGGACACCGCTGAAACGGCTGACAGCCAGTATTATTATGGCCGCCGCCGTTATTATCGCCCGGTTCGACGCGTCTATTACCGTCGCCCCGTCCGGCGCGTTTATTATCGCCGCCCTGTGCGCCGGGTCTATTATCGCCGCCCCGTGCGGCGCGTATATTACCGCACATTCTGAACCTGCGGCTCTGATGCTCTGACCGGTCAGGCCGCGTTCACCCGCGCCTGACCGGGCTCAGCCACGTCGATGCCACCGGCAATGTATTCGCCCAGCTTGTTGCGCAGGGTGCGGATCGAGATGCCGAGGATACGCGCCGCATGCGTCCGGTTTCCAAGGCAATGGTCCAGCGTGTCCAGGATCAGATCGCGCTCGACATCGGCAACCGTGCGCCCGACAAGCCCGCGCGTGACTGCCTCAGCCACCTGCGCCACCCGCGCTGCAACGTCGCCCGATGCCGGGCCCAGCGTCTCGCCTTCTGGCGTGCGCAAGGCATCTGAGCCGATCTCGGTGCCATGGGCCAGCAGCACGGCCCGGTGCAGCGTGTTCTCCAGCTCGCGCACATTGCCCCGCCACGGGTTGGTCAAAAGCAGCTTGCGCGCCTCCTGCGCCACCGGCCGATGCGGCACACCGTTCAGCTCGGCATATTTTTTGGCGAAATGATCGGCCAGAACCAGAATGTCCTGCGAGCGCTCGCGCAGCGGCGGCAGGCGCAGGTGCACGACGTTCAGGCGGTAGAACAGGTCTTCGCGGAAGGTGCCCTTGCGCACCTCTTCCGCAAGCGTGCGGTTCGAGGTCGCGATGATGCGGATATCGACCTTCACCGGCGCGCTGCCACCGACCCGGTCGATCATGCGCTCCTGAATGGCGCGCAGCAGCTTGGCCTGCAGGCGCACATCCATCTCGGTGATCTCGTCGAGCAGCAGGGTGCCACCATTGGCCTCCTCGAACTTGCCGATGCGCCGTGCCACTGCACCGGTGAAAGCACCCTTCTCATGGCCGAAAAGCTCGGATTCGAGCAGATTGTCAGGGATGGCCGCGCAGTTCACCGCCACGAAAGGACGGTCCTTGCGGTTTGATTTCTGATGCAGATGGCGGGCAATCACTTCCTTGCCGGTGCCACTCTCGCCCGTGACCAGCACGGGCGCTTCCGAGCGCGCGACCTGCTCGGCCAGTTGCACGACACGTTCCATCGCCGGATCGCGCCAGATCATGCTGGCACGATCGCTCGCCACAGCTTCCAGCACAGCGGCAATCAGGTCAGGATCGGGCGGCAGCGGCAGATATTCGCGCGCGCCCGCCTGAATGGCAGCAACGGCCGCCTTCGCATCCGTGCTGGTGCCGCAGGCGACCACCGGGGTGCGGATGCGCTCCGCGTCAAGCGCCGCCACAAGCCGCGCGATGGGCTGCTCGACATCGACCATCAGCAGGTCGGCACCCTTGGCGCGCAGCACTGCAAGCGCCTGATCGACATTTTCCGCATGGGTCACGGAAGCCCCGCGCGCCACTGCAATCTTGGCAGCCGTGATGAGCTGCCCTTTGAGGCTTCCAACAATAATGAGGCGCATGGCCCGTCTCCCCCAGCTCTGACAGGATTACCGGTCAGCCTTGATGATTTCCGTCATCGTCACGCCCAGCTTCTCTTCCACGACGACAACCTCGCCGCGTGCGACCAGCCGGTCATTGACATATATATCGATGGCCTCGCCGACACGGCGGTCCAGCTCCAGCACGGCGCCGGGCGCGATCCGCAACAGATCGCCAACCGGCATGCGCGAGGCACCCAGCACGGCAGACACGGTGACCGGCACATCGAACACCTGTTCGAGGTCTCCGGCAGTCTTGGTCGGCACCGGGCCGGAGCGCTCCGGATGGGCGGCTGCGCGCGCGCCGTCGAACGACACATCACTGGCGCTCAGTGGCGGCAGGGGAAGTTCGGTTTCAATGCTCATGTTGCGTCCTCATGTCGGGCCTCTGTACGGCCCCGGCAACGGCGGTGCCGATGCCGAAAATACGTTCTACAGCGCTGGCCACGGCCTGCTCGATCCGGTCCTGCTCGACCAGCACGCCGCCATCAGCCCATTCAATGCGGCCGTCACCGGGCACAATGTCCGGCTCGCCCAGCACAACCACACGCCCGCCAAACCCGGTCTCGCGACCCAGCCGCGCAAACAGCGCGTCCACGGCCTCGACCATCGATTCATGCACGCGAACCGCCAGGTGCGGCGCCGTGCGGGCATGGGCCATGCAATCGCGCGCAGCCGATTCCAGCCCGGCCATGCGGTTCTGTGCCAGGGCTGCCGCACCGATGCGCTCGCCCAGCAGCACGGCAACCTGCGCTGCCGCCGCCTCGACCGCTTGCGTCCGCACATCCATCTCGGAGAGGAGCGAATCGATGTTCTGCACAAGCACGCCCGCCATCGACTGGACGCGCTGCTCGATTTCGGCGAGCGCCTGCGCCTGGCCGTGTGCCACGCCTTCGGAATAGCCCTGCTGGCGCGCAGCCGTCAGGTCCGCATCGGTCGGGCCCTGCGGGTTGCCGTTGCCGCGAAAATCAGTCTCGAAAAGGAAGCGGGCTGAGGCTGACATCAGTACACCAGCTCGTCTTCGGAGTTGTTCTTGGAGATGACAATCTCGCCCTTGTCGGCGAGATCCTTGGCAATGACCACCATCTTGGTCTGCGCCTCATCGACCTCCTTGAGGCGCATCGGCCCAAGGCCCTGCATGTCATCCTGCAGGTTCTTGGAAGCACGCGTCGACATGCCGGCGAAGAAGAAAGTGCGCATGGTCTCGGTCGCGCCCTTCAGCGCGCGCGCCAATGTGTCCTTGTCGATCTGGCGCAGCAGCGTCTGCACGGCAGCCGTATCGAGCTTGGCCAGATCCTCGAACGTGAACATCAGCGAACGGATCTTGCGCGACGATTCCTTGTTGAGGATGTCGAGCGCCGAGAGGAAGCGCGTCTCGGTCTGGCGGTCGAAACCGTTGAAGATTTCAGCCATCATCTCGTGCGGATCGCGGCGGCTGGTCTGCGCCAGCGTGGCGACGAATTCGCTGCGCAGCGAATTCTCGATGTGGTCGAGCGCCTCCTTCTGCACCGACTCCATCCGCAGCATGCGGCCAACCACATCCACCGCCAGATCATCCGGCAGATGCGACAGCACGCGCGCGGCGTGATCTGGCCGGATGCGCGACAGCACGACAGCAACAGTCTGCGGATATTCGTTCTTGAGGAAATTCGCCAGCACCGAGGCATCGATGTTGCCGAGCTTCTGCCACATGTTGCGGCCAGCCGGGCCGCGGATTTCTTCCATGATGAGCGAAACCTGGTGCTTGGGCAGGATCTTGCCCAACAGCGATTCCGTGCGATCAAACGAGCCCGTGACCGAGCCGGCATTGGAGAGTTTGGCCACAAAATCGACCATCAGCCGCTCGACCGTGTCGGCATCGACCGTGCCAAGCTCGGCCATGGAGCGCGTGATGATGCGCACCTCGTCATCCTCGAATTCTTTCCAGAGATCACGGCCATATTCATCGCCAAGGATCAGCAGCATCACGGCGGCACGCTGCGGACCATTCAGCTCGGGCGGCGGCTTGAGCATGCCGGGCTCGGTATCGGTCGATTTGGTGCGGGTGGCGATGGATCGGGGCGCGGTGCTCATGGCTTAAGCTCACGCCTGACCGTTTTCATGGATCCAGCTGCGCAGAACCGCGACCGAATCCGACGGGTTGGCCTTGACCATCTGGCCGACCTTGTCGACCGATTGCGCCTTGATCTGCCCCTTGATCTGCGCCATCGCCAGCATCCGCTCGGATGGGGTTTCGGGCTCACTTGGCATCTGCATCACCATGGCTGGCTGCGGCACACCGGCAATCGCGGCGAGCGCGCCCATTGCGGCACCGGCAGGGGCGCCAGACGCGATGCGGCGGGCCACTTCAGGCGCGACGATCTGCTTCAGCAGAGGCCGCACCACAGCCAGCAGCACGATCAGCGTCAGAATGGCAATCACGCCAAGCTCGGCCATGCGCATCATGTCTTCGCGGGTGAAGGCCAGCATCTGCTGCATGAAGGTCTGCTCGACCAGATCGATCTTCTGCGGCCCTTCGGCAAAGCGCAGGTTGATGATCTCCACCTGGTCGCCGCGCCCCTTGTCGAAACCGATTGCCGTGCGCACCAGCTGGCCGATGCGCTCAAGCTCCTCGGCCGGGCGGGGCTGATAGGTGGCTTCTCCAGCAGGTGTCTTGGGATAGATGCCATCCACCAGCACGGCGACGGAGAGCTTCTTCACGCGCCCGCCTTCGAGCACTTCGGTACGCGTCGTGCGGGAAATCTCGTAGTTCACCACCTCTTCGGTCTTGGCGGTCTGGTCACGCGAGGCAGCGGCCTGCCCGCCCTGCCCAGCTGCACCCGGCAGCTCATTGCCGACCGAAACCGCGCCATCCTTTGGCTCGGATGTCTGCTGCGTCTCGTTGCGGTTGTTGCTGGAGCGCACCACGCGGCTTTCGGGATCGAAGCTCTCGGAGCGGCTCTCGATGCGGTTGACGTCGAGCTCGGCTGCCACCTGAACCCGCGCCCGGCCATGGCCAACGATGCTGGCCACGATGTCCTCGACCTGCACTTTCAGGCGCCGTTCGATGCCATTCTGGCGCTCTTCGAGCCCAAGACCGGCAACACCGAGGTCAGATTGCGCACCATCGGCCAGCAAACGGCCCTTTTCATCGACAATCGAAACGCGCTCCGGCTTCAGCCCCTCGACCGCTGACGCCACCAGGTGGCGCACGGCCCGGATCTGCCCGGCCTCGAGATCGCCGCGCAGCTTCAGCGCGATAGAGGCGCGCGGCGCCTCGCGGTCCTTGTCGAACAGCTTGCGCTCGGGGATGACCAGATGGACGCGCGCCGCCTGCACCCGGCTGATGGCGCGGATCGAGCGGCCAAGCTCGCCTTCCAGCGCACGCAGATGGTTGATGCCCTGCACGAAGCTGGTGGAAGAAAAGGCGTCGCCCTTGTCGAAAATCTCGTAACCGACACCGCCGCCGGACGGGATGCCCTTGCCGGCCAGCTCCATGCGCAGCTTCGGCACATCGGCCTTGGCAACACGGATGGTCTGGCCATCGGCGCTGGCCTCATAGCGGATGTTGCGCTGGTCGAGGTCTTTCACGATCGCGCTCGCATCCTGCGAGGAGAGATCGGAGAACAGCACGCTCATGGCAGGCTGGGTGACTTTCAGGATCACGAAGGCAAAAAAGCCCATCAGCGCAAGCGTCACCGCCAGCATGGCTGCCAGACGGCCCACGCCAAACTTGCTCAACTGTTCGCCGATGCCACCCACGCGCAACCCCGCTGCCGACCCTGCAACGCGAAGGGCGCGCTGCTGACTGGGCAAGTTTTGCCTAGGTCATGGTTAGCAGGTGGTTAACGACGAGAGCCTTGGCGCAAAGAGTTGCAAAAAAAACGCAAAAGGCGCCGCCGGCTGCATGCCGGGACGCCTTCGAACGATCCGCAATGACGAAATGCTATTGGCGGTAATGCTGGATGCGCGTGGTGCGCAGGCCCGCAAGGCCGTGGCTGTCAATCGACAGCTGCCAAGACAGGAATTCCTCGACCGTCAGCGTATAGCGCTGACAGGCCTCCTCGAGGCTCAGGAGCCCGCCGCGAACGGCTGCCACAACCTCGGCCTTTCGCCGGATCACCCATCGCCTTGTTGAAGGCGGCGGAAGATCGGCAATGGTCAATGGGCTCCCATCGGGGCCGATGACATATTTCACCCGGGGGCGAAGAAGTTCAGTCATGATACGCTCACACAACTCGACTGACGCAGACAACTTCCAAGACCATAGGCGCGCAGATTTAACATTTGCCTAAAGGAAAACAGAAGTTTCGCGCGGCCTCGCATGCGTGTGAACCGCCGCTCAGTTGGTGGCCTTCGTCGCGGTCTTGACCTTGTCGATCGGCACGGCGAGATCACCGATCTTCAGCACCGGCGTGTCGCCCTCGAAGTTGACGCCTGTCACGACGCCGCGCAGCTCGGTCTTCACCGCCATGTTCTGGCCACCCGTATCCTGGCCGGCGACCGAGATCGTGTAGTCGCCCGGCGCGGCCACCGTTCCCGTCGAGGTGCGTCCGGCCCAGCTGTAGGTCTGGGCGCCTGCTGTCAGTGTCTGGCGGTCGGTGGCAACCACATTGCCATTCTTGTCCTTGATGGTGATCGTGGCGGTGCCGGCGCGCGGCGCGTCCAGCCCCCAGTTCGCCTTGCCATCCGCCAGACGCGTGGTTGTGCCATCGGCCGTGATGGTCTGGCCGACAAAGCCCAGGCCATTGGACACGGTGGTCGCCTTGTTGAGCCCGAGAATGGCGGACAGGGTGTCATTGGTCTTGAGCTGCTGCTCGACCGAGGCGAACTGCACCAGCTGCTGCGTGAACTGGTTGGTGTCCAGCGGGTCCAGCGGGCTCTGGTTCCTGAGCTGCGTGGTCAGGAGCAGCAGGAACTGGTCGAAATTGTTGGCGATGGACTTTGACGTGCTTGTCGTCTTGCCTGCGGCAAGCCCGCTTGCTGTGTTGCCGGTGACAGGGGTGCTGGCTGTGGGCATGGTCGACTCCTCAGATCACGAGATCAACGCCGCCCGGACGCGCCAGACGGCGCAGCACGGCAGCTTCGACAGATTTCATTTCGGTCATCGCATCATCCCCGGCACGCGACCTGCGGCTATGCGAGGACTGCTGCTCCTGCTCGCGCTGGGCCTGGCGTTCGCCCTGCCCCTGATCGCGCAGCTGGAAATCGATGCCGCCTTCAGATGATTTCAGCCCGGCCTGTTCGAAAGCGCGCTCCAGGGTGCGGGCGTCGCGCTGCAACATCTGCAGGGTCTCGACACGGTCCGCCGTCAGGCTGGCAGTTACCGTGCCATCATCGTTGAATTCCAGACGCACATCGACGCGGCCCAACTCGGCCGGATCAAGCCGGATGTCGAAGCGCTTCGAGCCCGCCATCGCCTGCAGGCCGATTTCGAGCGGCAGCGCATGCATCGGTGTCGGGCGTGTGGCCTCGGGCGAAGGCCGCTGTTCGGCTGCGGCCTGCGCTGTGCTCGCATCCGGCGCGCCTTGTGCCAGCGCCAGGTTTGTCTGAGCGGTCTGGATGTCTGTCCGCGCGCTGGGAGCTGCCTGATTGGCCAGCGTCAGCGTCTCGGCAAAAGTCTGGAGCGCCTTGGCGTCAGCAGGCTTAATATCGGCGGGCTTGCTGTCAGCGGATTTTGCCTCCGCAACCTGCGCGTCATCGCCGGAAGCCTGTGCCAGCAAGGCAGCACCATGGGCCTCCTTGGCCCCAATGCTGGTTGCAGCACCTGCAGCGGCTTCGCTTTCGCCGGAAACAACAGATGCGCCTGTCGGCGCGACACCTTGCTGTGCAGCAAGAGCGGCTCCGGCAACAATGGCGCCAGCCAGGGACGGCGCGCCCGATGAGCCTGCGGCTGTTTGCGCCGCTCCAGCAGGGTCTGCAATCTCAGCCGCCCCTGCGGCTTTTGTCTCTGCAGCCTCCGCCAGCACAACCTGGGAAAGCGAAGCCTCCGGCACAAGCTGGGCGACAACCGGCTCGGCCAGCTGCAAGGTTTCAACGTTGGCCGCTTCGATCAGGCCTTGCGTGTCCTCGACTGAACCCTCTTCAGCCTGCAACACCTCGGCATACGCCTGCGCGGAGACAGCTTCCGGAGAAGCTTCAAGCGCTGGCGTGCGGTCCTGAGTGGCAACTTCCGGAGAAACAGCAGCATCGGCCGCGCGCTCGGCCCAGGGATCACGCCCCTGAGCATCGCGCGCCTGAGCCCTGTCGCGTGCCTGCACATCATCCGCAGCCTGCGCATCAGCAACGCGCTCGCGACGGCCAAGACCGTTGTTCTCGCGCGTCTCACGCTGCGCATCCCGCACCGTGTCACGCACCGCGTCACGGGCATCGCGCCGCGCCAGCGCATCCTGTCTCGGATCGCGGATGGGATCCTGTTTCCGATCATTCCGCACATCCTGCCGCCGGGCAGACGCGATGTCCTCGCCGCGCGGCGACCGGAATTCCGGCTTCGGCAGCGCGAAGCCAGGCGCACCCGGAGCTTGCGCACGCGGCTTGGCCTGCCGGACAGGGCTGGCAGGATCGAACACGGAGGCGGAAGAGCTGATCTGCGACACGACGGAATCCTGAAACGCTGGAAAACGGCACACGACTTCTGCCAACACCGGAGCAAGCGCCGGGCCAACCCAGATATTGTTTTTAATCAACAGGTTACGTGTCATACCAGTGCGTCAGGCCCGGCAAGAACGGGCCTTTGACACTGTCCACCCGGCAGCATTTGCCGAGGCGGCAGCACGCGCTTCGCACTGGTTTGGCAGCGTCAAAACCGCTATAGCCCGCTGGGAGAGCTCTAAAATCATCACTGAAGGCCAGCAGCAAAACCGAC
>JANMMX010000423.1:0-26258 GCA_031373605.1 Allobosea sp.
CTCGAACAGCAGGCCGCCATCAATCCCCGCCTTCTGCGCCAGCGAGAGAGCTTCGGCGCAGGCCGCGATGTGGACGCCGCAAAGAAGCTGGTTCACGGTCTTCACCATCGCGCCTTGGCCGGGCTTTTGCCCGACATGGAACAACTTGTCGCCCAAAGCTGCCAGCACGGGCTTCACCCTGGCAAAGGCGACATCAGGTGCCGCTGCCATGATGGTGAGGGTGGCGGCCTTGGCACCAACCACGCCGCCCGAGACCGGCGCATCGATGAACGCCCGCCCGCTGGCCTCGACTTCCGCCGCAATCGCCTCGACCTCGCCGGGCGGACAGGTTGCCATCAGGACGACCGTGCCGCCTGCGTTCAATGCGGTCAGAGCGCCTGCGCCGAACAGGACAGCGCGGGCCTGAGCGGCATTCACCACCATCAGCAGCAGGATGTCGGCATCCTTGGCGGCCTCGGCTGCGCTCGTGGCCGCATGGCCGCCACTGGCCACCAGCGCATCGAGCGCCGATTGCCGCATGTCGAACCCGGTGACGCGAAACTGCCGCTTCACCAGATTTTCCGCCATCGGCGCACCCATGGCGCCAAGGCCGATAAAGGCGACCGAGTTCATTCCTTCACCGCGCCTGTCATGGCCGACACGTAATGCTCGACGAAGAAGGCGTAGAGAATGACCAGCGGCAGCGAACCCACCAGTGCGCCGGCCATCAGCGAGCCCCACTTGTACTGGTCGCCATCGGTGAAGGCGGTGACGATGGCCACTGGTACGGTCTTCTTCGAGGTCGTGTTGATGAAGGTCAACGCGTAGATGAACTCGTTCCAGCACAAAGTCAGGCAGAAGATCGAGGCCGAGATCAGGCCCGGAATGGCCAGCGGCAGGATAATCCGCGTGAGGATCTGGAAGCGCGTCGCGCCATCGATCAGCGCGCACTCTTCCAGCTCATAGGGAATGGTCTTGAAATAGCCCATCAGCAGCCAGGTCGAGAACGGGATGAGGATGGTGGGATAGGTCAGGATCAGCGCCATCTGCGTGTCGAACAGGCCGTACTGGTAGATGACTGTCGAGAGCGGGATGAACAGGATCGAGGGCGGCACGAGATAGGCCATGAAGATGGCACCGCCGACCACAGCCGCGCCTCTGTAGCGGATGCGCACGATGGCATAGGCGGCAAAGACACTGGCGATGAGCGCCAGAATGGTCGCGACCACCGAAACGAGCATCGTGTTCCACAGCCAGAGCGGATAGTCGGTTTTGAACAGGAGCTCGTAGATGTGCTCGAAAGTCGGGTTCCAGGTCCAGAACGGCGAATAGGTGTTCAGGTCGAGCAGCTGCTCCTTCGGCTTCACCGCCGTCAGCCCCATCCAGTAGAAGGGGAAGAGCAGCACGACGACAATCAGGAACAGCGGAATGTACACATGCACGATCTGCTGCGGCAGGCGCGTCAGGTAGCTCATGCCCTCGGAGGCATCGCCAGCAGCGGCGGCTTTCAGATTGGGTGCAACACTCTGGCTCATCACTTGTCCTCCCCGGACTGCCATTTGCGGTTCTGCAGGCCGAACCAGGAAATCATGATCGCGCCCAGCAGGAACGGGATCATCGCGGTGGAAATCGCGGCGCCTTCGCCGATCTTGCCGCCCAGAATCGCGGTGTTGTAGCTCAAGGTTGCCATCAGCTCGGTGGAGCCGGCTGGGCCACCATTGGTGAGCACCTTGATGAGCTGGAAATCGGTGAAGGTGAACAGCACCGAGAAGGTCATCACCACCGAGATGATCGGCGTCAGAATCGGATAGGTCACATAGCGGAAGAGCTGCCAGCGCGTCGCGCCATCCAGCGTCGCCGCCTCATAAAGCGAGGGCGACACGGTCTGGAGGCCTGCCAGCAGCGTGATGGCGATGAAGGGCACACCACGCCAGACATTGGCGAAGATCACGCTCCAGCGGGCGTTCCACTCACTGCCGAGAAAATCGATGTTGCCGCTGATCCAGCCCAGCTTCTTCAGTGTGAAGGAGATGATCGAGAATTGCGGATCGAAAATCCACCAGAAGGCGATGGCCGAGAGCACGGTGGGCACAATGAAGGGGATGAGGATCAGCGCCCGGATCAGCGCCTTGAAGGGCATGTTGTTGTTGAGCAGCAGCGCCAGATAGAGGCCGAGCCCGAACTTCAGCACACTCGCGACCGAGGTGTAGAACAGGGTGTTGAACACCGAGCCGAGAAACTTGGAATCGCCCAGCACCCAGCTGTAATTCTCGAAGCCGACAAACTGGCCGGGCCGCCCGATGCGCGTGTCGGTGAAGGACAGCCAGACGCCAAGGCCCAGAGGATAGGCCAGGAAAAGCAGCAGAAAGGCGATGGCCGGCATCATGAACCAGAAGCCGAGCCAGTTCCGGTTGGTTCTCAACCGCTCCCAGGCCGTGGATTCGGGTCGAGCATTGATGGGACTGGTTATGGCAACCATGGCAGGTCTTGCTCCGGATATTTCGGCCATCGCAACATGCTCCGGAAAAGCTCAGGGCAAGTCGGTCTGGACGTGGAAAATCGGCCGTCCGCCAGATTGCGGACAGGTCGAGGCAAAAGCGGATGTCAGCAACGCTCTGGTGTGGCGGTTGCCGGAGCCTTTTTGCAAAGGCCCCGGCAGCGCGTTTCTTAGCCTCAGCGCGTTCTTGCCTCAGCGATAAATGCGCTCGGCCTGGCGTTGAGCGATCCGCATCGCGCCCTTGGCATCTTCGCGGCCAATGGCGAAAGCGGCGAACATGTCGAGCACGACAAAGTCGGCCAGAGCAGCAGCGGCTTTCTCGCCGACCGAACCAAGACCGCCAGCGGTCAGCGTGCGACGGCCCGCATCCTTCAGCATGCTCAGCTTCGGATCGGTGCGCCACACAGGGTTGGCATCATAGGCGTTGAGCGGATGGGTGAGGTAGGCCACGGCCGCCTCGATCCAGGGATTGTAGTTTTCCGCTTCCATCATGAAGGCCATGAAGGCTTTGCAGGCGAGCGGGAACTTCGTGTAGGTCATCGCCATCATCGGATAGGCGATGTGGAACTCGGTCGGCACGCCAGCTGGCCCGACAGGCCAGAGCGCGTGGTTCATGTCGTCGGCGATTTCTTTCATCTTCGGATCGGTCGCCATCTGTGATTTGGCAGCGGCGTAGATCGACACGCCATTGTTCGTCACATGGACTTCGCCTGACAGGAACGCCTTGTTGTTGAAGGCGTCGTTCCATGAGGCTGTGCCCGGCACCGAGGCGTCGTTGATCGCCTTGACGTAGTTGAGCGCGGCTTCGGTCTCAGGCGAGTTGATGATGACCTTGTCGCTGGCATCGACCAGGTTGCCCTTGTGCGCCCAGAGTGCCCAATGGACCCAGGCATTGCCATCGCCCGAGGCGCGACCCAGGGCGAAACCACCCGGTGTGCCCTTGGCCTTCAGCGCCTTCATCAGCTCGAGGAAGCCCGCCGTGTCCTTCGGAAATTCCTTGAAACCGGCCTTCTCGATCGATGACTGGCGATAATTGATGACGTTGCCATTGTAAGCCACCGGCAGCGCGATCCACTTGCCACCGGACTTGCCATAGGTCTCGGCCGTCTTGGCCCAGCCGCCATACTTGCCGCCGAGATAGGTGGCGACATCGGAGACGTCGAGGCACTTGTTCGGGAACAGGTGCGGCAGCGAATAGAGGCCCCAGAACAGGTCCGGGCCCTGGTTGGTGTTGGCGGCAACGGAGGCCTTCGGCTGCACGTCATCAAGCGATTCGTTGATGACATTGACCTTGACGCCGGTGGCTGCGGTGAAGGCCGCAACCAGCTTCATGAAAGCGTCTTCCTCGACCTGGATGAAGCGCTTCCAGCGCAGCAGCTGGAGCGTGGCGCCAGCTTCCGGCTTCCAGGATGAGGCCTGCGCCCAGGCCTGGGTAAAACTGCCGAGATTGGCAGCGCTGGCAAGACCGACAGCGCCGGCGCCTTTCAGCATGGATCGACGTGAGAATGGTGTCATATGCGTGTTCTCCCTCGTGATGATTGTGACGGCTCTTGATGCGGCCGCCTTGAACCGGAACATCCGGTCAAGCTGGTGAAATCACACATCCAGTCGCTTGCCGGTCTCGGCATCGAACAGATGGGTGAGCGAATTGTCAGGCGCGATCTTGATGGTTTCGCCCGGCTTTGCGGTGATGCGCTCGCGGAACACGCAATGCAGGTCCTGACCGGCAATGCGCGTCACCACTTGGGTTTCCGAACCTGTTGGCTCGATCACGACGACTTCGGCATCGAGCCCCTTTGGATCAAGATGGATATGCTCGGGGCGGATGCCGAGCACCGCGGCCTTGCCGGCATGCTTGGCCGCACCGGCACGAAGCGGCCAGATCTGGCCACCTTCGGCTTCAAAGCCCTTGGCGCCGATCTTGCCCTTGACGAAATTCATCGCGGGCGAGCCGATGAAGCCAGCGACAAACAGGTTGTCGGGGCGGTCATAAAGATCGAGCGGAGCACCGATCTGCTCGACAATGCCATCATGCATCACCACGATCTTGTCAGCCATGGTCATGGCCTCGATCTGGTCATGCGTGACATAGACGGTGGTGGTCTTGAGGCGCTGGTGCAATTCCTTGATCTCGCTGCGCATCTGCACGCGCAGCTTGGCATCGAGGTTGGAGAGCGGCTCGTCGAACAGGAACACCTGCGGGTCGCGCACAATGGCGCGGCCCATGGCGACGCGCTGGCGCTGGCCGCCGGAGAGCTGGCGCGGATAGCGTTCGAGCAGCGGGGTGAGACTCAGGATCTTGGCGGCCTTGCTGACGCGCTCGTTGATCTCGGCTTGCGGTGCCTTCCGGAGTTTCATCGAGAAGGCCATGTTGTCGGCCACCGTCATGTGCGGATAGAGCGCATAGTTCTGGAACACCATGGCGATGTCGCGCTCTTTCGGCGGCACATCGTTCACCACGCGGTCGCCAATGGCGATGGTGCCACCGGAGATGTTCTCCAGGCCGGCGATCATGCGCAGCAGCGTCGATTTTCCGCAGCCTGACGGGCCGACGAGAATGACGAACTCGCCATCGTGAATATCAATGTCCACGCCATGGATGACTTGCGTCGCACCATAGGCCTTCTTCGCGTCTCGAATGGTAACTGAAGCCATGAATTGCTGCCTCCCAGCAGCGCCGCAGTTCACTGACGATACTGCGGAAGTTCCGGTTTATAGGTCCCGGCGCTTCGGCCAGGTTTGTCCAGAACACGGCATTTGCGGCCATGAGTCCAGACAGCTGATGCATCAACTTTTATATAGTCAGATGATATAATCGACCTGTCAAGTCGGATTATTGCACAGGAAACAGTTGCCTCAGCGGCCAAAGCCAGAAAGAGTTCGGGCTTAAGGGAGTAGCGGTTTGGTCACGATGCATATCCGGGAATTTGCGCGGCCGACGACGCTGAACCAGGATCGCCTGTTTGGCCAGGTTGCCCAGGTACTCGCGGTTGCAATCATCAGCGGACAGATCCCGGCAGGCAGCCAGTTGCCGGACGAAAACGGTCTCAAGGGGCAGATCGATGTCTCGCGAGGCGCCTATCGCGAGGCCGTCAAGGTTCTGACCGCCAAGGGGCTGGTCGAGGCCAGGCCGAAAAGTGGCACGCGCGCGGCCCCGCGCACAGGCTGGAACCTGCTGGATCCCGATGTGCTTCAGTGGCATTTCGAGAGCAACCCAGATGAAAAATTCATTCGTGATCTGTTTGAGTTAAGACGGTTTACCGAGCCGACAGCCGCGCGGCTGGCTGCCTTGCGCCGCACGGATGCAGACATGGAAAGGATTTCCCACGCCTTCCGCGGCATGTGCGAGAATGCGCCCTATCAGGAAGCTGCGATCCGCGCCGACCTGGCCTTCCATGATGCGATCTTCACAGCCACCCATAATGACTCGATCCGCTGCCTCGCCAGCGTGGTCACGGCAACGATCCAGTGGTCGATGGTGCTGCAGTCGGTCAAGGACAAGGCCTCCTTCACGCCTGCGCTGAATGACCACCAGCGCGTCCATGATGCCATCCTGCGCCAGGATGGGGACATGGCGTCCGCCTGCATGGCCACGCTTGTGATCGAGAGCCTGAATGACACGCTGGCCATGCTGCTTGCACGCAGGGCCATCAGCAGCAAACCAGAAAATCGCGCAACAAATTCTGTTATAGTATGATTTAATTGAGCGTCCGATTGTCTGATTTAACCTCTTTGAGTGCGGATATGGCTCGTTTGCTCCAGAATCTGGCAAACTGGCAGTCGCCATTTGGCATTCAACCGTTTTAGATTGAACAAGACAGACTTAACCGTCACCAAAAGGAGATCGCAATGACCGCCGACGCCAAGCCAGACCTTCTCCTGCTCGGGGCGCCGACGCCCTATGTCATGAGCCGCATCGAGAAAGCTTTCACCCTGCACAAGCTGTGGGAAGCGTCTGATCGCGATGCGTTTCTGGCGCAGATCGGCGGCAAGGTGCGCGGCATGGTCGCCGGCTTTGGCGGCCATCCCAGTGTTGGCCCGGCGCTCATAGACCTTCTGCCGAAACTCGAGATCATCTCCAGCCATGGCGTGGGCTATGACAGCATCGATGCAGCCTATGCCGGCAAGCGCTCGGTCATGGTCACCAATACACCTGATGTGCTGACGGAAGAGGTGGCCGACCTGTGCCTCGGCCTGCTGCTTGCGACGGTGCGCGAGCTGCCCCAGGCGGACCGTTATCTTCGCGCCGGCCATTGGCTGAAGAGCAACTATCCGCTCACCTCCTCGCTTCGCACCCGCAAGATCGGCATTGTCGGCCTTGGCCGCATCGGCAAGGCAGTGGGCACACGACTCGAGGCCTTCAACGTGCCGCTGGCCTATCACGGTCGCTCGCGCCAGCCCGATGTCGCCTATCGCTACTATCCCTCGCTGGTTGAGATGGCGATGGATGTCGACACGCTGGTCTCGGTTGCGCCCGGCGGCGCCTCGACGCACCACATCATCAACGCGGAAGTGCTGAAGGCGCTCGGACCCGACGGCATCGTCATCAATGTCGGGCGCGGCAGTGTGGTCGACGAGAAGGCGCTGGCGGAAGCACTCGCCTCCCGCACGATCCGTTCGGCCGGTCTGGATGTCTTCGAGGATGAGCCGCGCGTGAATGCCGAGTTGATGGCGATGGACCATATCGTGCTGCTGCCACATGTCGGCTCCGGCTCGATCTGGACCCGCGAGCAGATGGGCCAGCGCGTGGTTGACAACCTGACAGGCTGGTTTGCAGGCACCGGCCCGCTCTCGCCCGTGCCGGAAACGCCGTACAAGAGCGGCTGAGGCAGACACATTCGCGCCGGCAGTTGGGGGAGTTGGCAAAATGCGCGAGCCGCGTCATTTTGCGGTCATGATGCATCTCTCTTCGCGCCTGCTGTTCCCGATGCTTGCCCTGCTGGGTGGCACGGCCCTCGCCGTGGCGCAGACCCCTGCGCCAACAGGCCTGCGCGCCATGGACCATGCCGATGTGCGCGCGGTCTCCGGCAGCTGGGACCTGGAAGCCGCGTCAGGCCGCAAATGCCGCGTGCAGCTCAATCCGAAAGGCAACCGGGTAGATCTGGTTCTGGGGCTGCCAACGGCGTGCAAGGCAACGTTTCCACGTCTGACTGGCGCCACCAGCTGGGCGCTGGCCGAGGGCGGCGAAATCGTCTTGCTGGACACAAGCCGCAAGGAACTGATGCGCTTCAGGCGGGCGGGCAATGGCCCGATGGAAGCGGGCAGCGGCGAGGAGCGCTTCACGCTGGCCAGCGTCACCGGGCGCTATCCCAGCGCCGAGAAGATGCAGGCCATCAAGGCTGCAACGGGCGCGGCCCCTCCCGCGACGCAACCTGCCGCCGTGCCGGGCTTTGCGCCCGTGCGGTCAGCCTCCGGCCATATCACCAGTCCTGCCAGGCCTGTGTCGCCTGTGGCCGCGCCGCCACTCGAGCGCCTGCCAGGCACCTATGCGATTCTGCGCTATGCCGGGCGCGAGGTCTGCCGCCTTGTGCTGGACGCCAGGCCGACGAGCAAGCCCGGCCACTTGCAGGCCCGTTTTGCTGGTGCATGCACCGAAGCGGGCATGGCCACGTTCGATCCTGTCGCCTGGAAGTTTGACAATGGCCGCCTCACGCTGGTCGCGCGCAAGGGCCATGAGCTGCAGATGGTCTATGATCTTGATGGCATGTGGCGGCGCGATCCGCCCTCGGGCGCGACCCTGCTGCTCAACAGGGTCGGCCCCTGACACATCAGGCGACGAAGGTGCCGCCAAGCTCGTCCCTGATGTGCACCCGGATGATCTCGGCAAAGCTGGTCTCGGATGTGAAACCCAGCGCCGTTGCGCGACCGGGGTCGAAATTGCGCGGCCAGCCCGCGACAATGCCCTCGATCGTTGCATCCGGCACGCGCTTGATCCGTGCCACGACCGCTTCACCTGCAACCTCTCGCAGCGCCTCGATCTGCTCGGCCACCGTGCAGGACAGGCCCGGCATGGAGAGATTGCGGCGCGGGCCGATGCGGGTTGTATCCATCGTTGCGCCATGCAGCAGGAAGCCCACAGCCGAGCGGGGCGAGGCATGCCAGTGCCGCACCTGGTCCGACACCGGCAGCACCGCCTCATGGCCCGCCAGCGGCTCGCGAATGATGTTGGAGAAAAAGCCTGAAGCCGCCTTGTTGGGCAGGCCGGGGCGCACGCAGACCGTCGGCAGGCGAATGCCGATGCCATCCATGAAGCCGCGACGGGTGTAATCCGCCAGCAGCAGCTCGCCAATGGCCTTCTGCGTGCCATAGCTCGTCAGCGGCGTGAGATGAAATTCATCCGTGATCCTGTCATGGAAGGGGGCACCGAACACGGCGATGCTGGAGGTGAACAGCACGCGCGGGCAATAGCCACCGCCCTGTGCGCGGATCGCCTCGAACAGGAAGCGCGTGCCATCCAGATTGATGCGATAGCCCTTGTCGAAATCGGCCTCCGCCTCGCCAGAGACGATGGCGGCCAGATGCACGATCAGGTCAGGCCGGCCAGCCATCAGCTTCTCGGCCTCGCCCGGAGCTGAGACATCTGACACGACCGGATGGAAAGCAAAGCTGGCGCCCGCAGGGGCCTTGGCCGCCACCACATCCTGTGCCGTGATGGTGCGCACCGGCCGGCCTGCCAGCCCGCCATCGGCCGCCAGCCGTGCGATGAATTTGCGGCCCACCATGCCAGCCGCACCCAGAACCAGAATATGCATCAGATATGTTCCTTCAACCGTTCAAAGCGCGAAGCCGCCATCGACGAGATGGATCTGGCCGGTGGTGTAGGTGGCCTCATCAGAAGCAAGATAGACCGCCAGCATCGCCACTTCTTCCGCCGTGCCGAGGCGGCCCATGGGCTGGCGATCGATGAACATCTGGCGCGCTTCCGCCAGCGACTTGCCGGTCGATTTCGCCAGATCGGCAATCCGGCCATCGAGCGAAGGCGACTGGATGGTGCCGGGGCAGATCGCATTGGCGCGCACGCCCTGCCGGATATAATCGGCAGCGACAGCCTTGGTGAGGCCGATCACGGCAGCCTTTGTCGCGCCATAGAGATAGCGGTTGGGAATGCCGCGCACGGAGCCCGCGCCCGAGGCAATGTTGACGATGGAGCAGGAAGCTCCGCTCTTGCCCTTTTCCAGCATGCCGGGCACAAAAGCGCGGATCATCCGGTGCATCGAGCGCACGTTAAGATCGAAGGCGAAGTCCCACTGCTCATCGGTGCAATCCAGCACCGTGCCGTGGTGGACCACACCGGCGCAATTCACCAGGATGTCGATGGGCCCCACCCTGGCAGCAAAAGCCTCGACAGCCCTGTTGGAACAGACATCGAGCTTCAGCTTGCGCGCCCTGGGGATGGCATCAAGCTTTGCCCGGTCGAGATCAGTGGCGATCACGGTTGCGCCCTCGGCCACCAGCGCCATGGCGATGGCCTGGCCGATGCCCGCGCCCGCCGCCGTGACCACGGCAATCTTCCCCTTCAAGC
Source organism: Allobosea sp. (assembly GCA_031373605.1). GTDB lineage: Bacteria > Pseudomonadota > Alphaproteobacteria > Rhizobiales > Beijerinckiaceae > Allobosea. Next base: position 9,999 of record JANMMX010000423.1, read on the forward strand.
GTTTTGTCATCTGCTGGTCCCCTCACCATTCGGCATCTGTCGTGCGCCTTGTTGGCATCATGCGCGATTCTGCGGCAAAGCCAGCGCTCTTTCAGGGCACGTGGCCATGAAGCTGTCGCATGTCAGCAGGGCACTTCAACCTGTCTTTCACAATGGTTGCGCAAAAAACTTTGCACTGCACGCGCCAGCGCGTATCGTCCCCTGCAATGCACCAAAGGTGCGCTCCGGTGGCAGCGTGGCTACCGCTTGAGGGGCGCGGTCTTGGTCAAGGAACGGGACAGAAAGCTTTCATGGCCAGCGAAAAAGAACCGACCGTCATCAAGAAATACGCCAATCGCCGCCTCTACCACACGGGTACCAGCACTTATGTGACCCTTGAGGATCTGGCAGGCCTTGTGCGCGGCGGCGAGGATTTCGTGGTCTATGATGCCAAGAGCGGCGAAGAAATCACCCGCTCGGTGCTGGCACAGATCATTTTTGAAGAAGAGAACAAGGATGGGCAGAACCTCTTGCCCGTCGCTTTCCTGCGGCAGCTGATCCGCTTTTACGGCGACAGCATGCAGTCCCTCGTGCCGCGTTATCTCGAATTTTCGATGGACCATCTGACCAAGGACCAGAACCAGTTCCGTGACCATGTCACGAAGGCGTTCGGTCTGGAGTCGATGGACAAGCTGCAGGCGCAGACACGCGCCAACATGCAGATGTTCAGCGAGTCCTTCCGGCTGTTCAACCCGTTTCTGGCAGCCGCTGCACAGGCAAAGGCTGCCGAAACCAGGGACGAGAGCGAGATGGACGGGCTGAAGCGCGAGCTGAACGAAATGCGCGAGCGGCTCGACAAGCTGGCCAAGAAGGGCTGAGCGAAAGCTGCACCTTCACAGTTCCGGAAATACAGCGGCGGCCCTCGGTGCCGCCGTTTTTCGTCAGGCCACCGCGCGCACCGGCGCAGCCGGGCGCTGCCAGAGCATGGCGCGGCCAACCAGATGGCCCTGCAGGTAGGTCACGCCCCAGTCGATCAGCATGTCGGCGGCAACCTGGTCATCGACCCATTCGGCGACGGTCTCCACATTGAGATGGCGCGCAAGGTCGAGCAGGGTGCGCACAAAGAACCGGTCGTCCGTCGAGCGGCGCAGGTTTTGGGTGAAGGCGCCGTCCAGCTTGAGGATATCGATCGGGAAAGCGCGCAGATGGCGCAACGAGGTGTGGCCTGCGCCAAAATCGTCAATCGCCACGCGGGCGCCCTGACCCTTGATGCGGTTCAGCAGGGCAGCGATCCGGTCCGGATCGTCAATGGTCGCGGTCTCGGTGACCTCGACAATGACGCGGCAGGCGCAGTCCGGCGCCTGGCTGGTCATGGCCATGAAGGCCTCGATCCATTCCGGCTCGCCCAGCGAACGCGGTGATACGTTCAGCGACAGTTTGGCGGAAGGGTCTGCCGCCAGAACCTCCATTGCCAGTTCCAGCACACGATGGTCGAAGAGACGCACAAGGCCACGACGCTCGAGCACCGGCACCAGGTCAGCCGGCTGGAAGAAGGTGCCATCCGGCCGCTCAACCCGCAGCAGGGCCTCATGGAACCCGACCTCGCCTGAGCGGGCATGCACCACCGGCTGAAGTGCGAGCTGAACGCGCCGGTCGTTGAGCGCTGCAATGGCCGTCATCTCGATGGCCTCGGGCTCGACCTCAGTGCTGCGCTGGATGATCTTGCGGGCGACGACGGCTGATTCGACGCCACCGATCTTGGCATCGGACAGTGCATGTTCGGCAGCCGTCAGCATGGCGCCGCCATGGCGTGTCAGGCTAGGTGCGTGCGCTGCACCGACGCGGAGCCGGATCAGCGCAATGCCGCGTGCGGTCTCGATGGCGGATTTGGACACGGCCCGGATGAAGCGGCGGGCTGCAGCCTCGATCTGGGGCGCGGGGCATCCCACCAGCGTGATCGCGAAACGGTTGCCGGAATAGCGCACGAGCTGGTCACGGCTGCGCATCACCGAGCGCAGGCGGTCCTGCACCACGGAAATGATCTCGTCGGTGGCCTCATGGCCAAAATCGTCGTTGAGCCGCGCCAACTCGTCGATGGAGCCGATCAGCACCACCACACTGCGCTTGCCGGGCAGGTGTTCGGCCAGCGAGGCTTCCAGCCGCTCGACCAGCGCCATGCGGTCGCACATCTCGCGCCCGGCACTGGTCAGTTCCTCGTCGCGCACCGGGCGCTCGATGCGCAGCACGCCGCGTGCGCGCGCAGGGCGGCCATCATTGCCGGTAAACCAGCGGCCCGTATCCTCGATCCACATCTTGCGGCTGCCGAGCGCTGCCGCATAGCGCGTGCGATAGACCACGCCCTCGCCTGAATCGGCGCTGTTGGATTCAACAATCGCGTCATACCGGCTGCGGCCGCTGCCGGGCTCGACAAGACGGGCAAAGGCCAGCCCCTTGCTCATGGCCTCGGGCGGAATCTTGCCCAGCACTTCTGCGGCACTCGGGCCCCAAACCAGCTCATCCGAGCGCATGTCCCAGCTGTAGACCACCTCGCCGATCGAGGAGAGCAGGCTGCACGGGTCCATCACACCATCGTCCAGGCGCGGCATCAATGAGGTCGGGCCGGATGAGGCGGAGGACATGGCAGGCATCTTTCCCTTTGTGCCAGAGGCACTTGACACATGATCGCGGCAGGAGGCGCCGGACCATGCGGAGCGTTTTGTGGCCAGGCTCTCGGCTGAAAGCGAAACCATCCTGAATCGTTCCGAAATGATGCACTTTTGGGCGTTAAAACGGGGTTAACGCTCGCTTAACCGATGGCATATCGCTTGCGACTTCAGCACCAGGACAGAGCCACTGTCCCGGAGCAGGACAATGACCGAGCGCTTTCATGATGCCGATGCCAGCCCTTTTGCGACGATGGCGGCGCTGATGCCTTCGGTGTTTCTGGTCCAGCAGGCGGCAAGCCAGGCGGGCATTGGCCCCTATCGCGACAAGGGCCGCGCCGCGCCCCGTCAGGGCGCTGCAATCTATGGCGCCGTCTCGGTCTGTGATGGCTGGGTGATTGCCAACCAGACGCGTCGCGTGGCCTGAACCACGCAATCTTTGCTATGCCCGTCCGGACATGAAAAAGGCCGGTCCCTGAGGGCCGGCCTTTTCAGATTCAAGAGCCAGCCAGAAGCGCTCAGGCTTCCTGCTTGGCCTTCAGCACCTGACGACCGCGATACATGCCGCTCTTCAGGTCGACATGGTGCGGGCGGCGCAGCTCGCCTGAATCCTTGTCTTCGATATAGGTAGGCTGCTTCAGCGCATCGGCCGAACGGCGCATGCCGCGCTTGGACGGCGAGGTTTTTCTCTTTGGAACGGCCATGTCTTACTCCATCAATCCATTGTCAGAGCAACTGCCAGCCTCATGCCTCGGCAGCCCGCACAACAATGTCAAAATTCCTGTGAGGCGCGTGCCATACACGCTTGGCGCGGCCAAGGCTAGAGGATTTGTCATCTGCCTGTCAGGTTGTTGGCAATTTTTCAGCGCAACGGCCCCAGACAGCTGACATTGAGACCGGCCGAATCCATTCTTGCGAGCAGGGCACGACTCAACCCGCGCAACTGCGGGCCGGGCTGGGCCGGGTTGCGCAGGAGCGGGTTGGGAAGGGCGCGCGCCAGCCTTGCGGCCTCGATCCTGTCCAGTTGTGCAGCCCTTTTGCCGAAATAAGCCTGGGCCGCAGCCTCGGCGCCGTAAAGCCCCTCGCCCCACTCGGCGATGTTGAGATAGACCTCCATGATGCGGCGCTTGGACCAGACGAGATCGATCCAGACAGCAATCGGCAGTTCCAGAGCCTTCCGAAGGTAAGACCGGCCCGGCCAGAGAAAAACATTCTTGGCCACCTGCATGGTGAGGGTGGAAGCCCCGCGCGACGGGTTGCCATCAGACAGCACGGCCCGCAGCTCGCCCAGATCAATGCCATGATGAACACAGAAGCGCTGATCTTCCGAGGCAATCACGGCACGGACAAGCTGGGGCGATATCTGTGCAAGTGGCACATGGTGCCGCTGCACGCCTTGCCCGGTCAGCCAGCGCCCGAGCATCAGCGTCGAGGGCGGTGGCACCACTGCGAAAAGCAGCGTGCCAAGCACGGGCCAGCCGATCAGGAGCACCAGCAGCCAGAGCAGTGCCCTGCGCCAGCCCGGACGCTTGCGCGGCACGGGGCGGTCGACATCAGCCGGGCGGGGCGAGGGTTGTTCCATGACGCCAAGGCTTGACCGGCCTTGGCGGCTCCGGCAAGTCACGATTCAGGGCTCCGCCTGACCGGAGCCTGTTTCGTGGCGCGGGAGCAAGGCTGACCATGGTGGACCAGAGCTTCAGCGCCCGTGTTTCAGCCAATGCGCAGGCCGTCGAGGCGCTGCTGGAAGAGTGGCTCGGCAGCGGTTTGCGCAAGGGCGAAATCCATCGTCCCGAGCGTTTGCTGGCAGCGATGCGCCATGGCGCGATGGGCGGCGGCAAGCGACTGAGGCCTTTTCTGGCCATCGAGACGGCGACCCTGCTCGGGGGCGATGCGCGACAGGCCCTGCGCGCCGGCACCACCCTGGAACTGGTCCATTGCTATTCGCTCGTGCATGACGACTTGCCGGCGATGGACAATGACGATCTGCGCCGTGGCCGCCCGACCGTGCACAAGACCTATGACGAGGCGACAGCCATTCTGGCTGGCGACAGCCTGCTGACGCTGGCTTTCGACATGATGGCTGACCGCGCCACCCACCCTTCAGGCGCGCGCCGTGTCGCGCTTGTTGCCTGTCTGGCGCGGGCCGCTGGCCTGGGTGGCATGGCCGGTGGGCAGATGCTCGACCTTGCGGCAGAAGGACGTTTCACCGAAGCCAGGCCTGCCAGCGAAGGCAGGCCCGCGAAGCTGACGCCCGCTGCGATCCGGCGCCTGCAGGCAATGAAGACGGGCGCGCTCATGGTCGCCAGCGTCGAGATCGGTGCGATCGTGGCTGGGGCCCCTGCTGCCCAGCGCAAGGCGCTGCTGGCCTATGGCCGAGCCTTGGGTGCGGCCTTCCAGGTGGCGGATGACATCCTCGATGTCGAGGCCTCCTCTGAGGCCATGGGCAAGGCCACCGGCAAGGATGCAGGGGCTGGCAAGGCCACGCTGGTCATGGCCCTTGGCCTGGCAGCCGCAAAGACCGAGCGCGACCGGCTGGTGAGCGAGGCAACAGCTGCGCTGGCGATGTTCGATGCCAGGGCTGACAGCTTGAGGCAGGCTGCGCTCTTCGTGGCGCAGCGCAGCAGCTGAACTTAGACCGACACCTGCGTGCCGACCTCTACCACGCGTCCGGTCGGGATCTGGAAGAAGCTGGTTGCATCCGAGGCGTTGCGGGCGAGACCGATGAACAGCTTGTCCTGCCAGAGCGGCATGCCTGATTGTGCAGCAACCTTGATCGAGCGGCGCGACAGGAAGAACGAGGTCGACATGATGTCAAACTTGAAGCCCTGCTTGCGCAACACGGCCAGCCCCTTCGGCACGTTCGGGCTTTCCATGTAGCCATAGGACATGTCGACCCGCCAGAAGTCATCCGTGATGCGCGTCAGCTTGATGCGTTCTTCCTCGCTGACCCTCGGCGTGTCAGCGGATTTGACCCGCAGGATCACGTTCTTCTCGTGCAGCACCTTGTTGTGCTTGAGGTTGTGCAACAGGGCCGCCGGCGCGGTCTCCGGGTCGCTGGTGAGGAACACGGCGACGCCCTTGACGCGATGGGGCGGGCTTTTTGCCAGCATGGTCACCAGATCAAGGAAGGGCACATCGGTCTTGCGCGTCTTGCTGAAGAGGATTTTCGTGCCGCGCACCCAGGTCCACATCAGGCCGACAAGCGCAATGGCCAGCAGAACCGGCACATAGCCGCCATGGAACAGCTTCAGCATGTTGGCTGAGAAGAAGGCGACATCGATGATGAGGAAGGGCAGCACAACAGCCGCCGTCACCCAGGGGTTCCACTTCCAGCCCTTCCAGATCACGATGAAGGCAAGGATCGCGTCCACCGTCATCGCGCCAAACACGGAAATGCCATAGGCATTTGCGAGGTTTGAAGAGGAGCGGAACGTCCAGACCAGCGCCAGCACGATGACCAGCAGGATGGTGTTGATGCGCGGGATGTAGATCTGGCCCGACGTCGTTTCGGACGTGTGGCGGATCTCGAGACGCGGCAGCAGACCAAGCTGGATGGCCTGCCGTGTCAGCGAGAAGGCACCAGTGATGACGGCCTGGCTCGCGATGATGGTGGCGACAGTCGCCATGATGACCAGCGGCAGGATCAGCGGCTCGGGCGCGAGCTTGTAGAACGGATTGTCGATGGTCGTGGGGTCCGAGAGGATCAGCGCCCCCTGACCGAGATAGTTGAGCCAAAGCGCCGGAAACACCATGAAGATCCAGGCGCCGCGAATGGGGCCACGGCCGAAATGGCCCATGTCGGCATAGAGCGCCTCGGCACCCGTGACAGCGAGGCAGACGGTTCCAAGGACCGCCAGCGAGACGCCGGGATGATCGACAAAGAAGCGCAGGCCCCAATAGGGGTTGATGGAGGCAAAGACGCCGGGATCATCCATGATATGGTAGACCCCAAGTGCCGCCAGCGTCGCGAACCAGACCAGCATGATCGGGCCGAACAGCGCCGCCACCTTGCCGGTGCCATAGCCCTGCACGGCAAACAGGCCGATCAGGATCACCGAGGCGATGATGACGACATAGTCTGCCGAGCCGGGGATGACGAGCTTCAGCCCTTCCACCGCAGAGAGCACCGAAATGGCAGGTGTGATGACCGCATCACCGTAGAACAGCGCCGCGCCTGCCATGCCAAGGAACAGCACGAATGGCTGCGATCGGCCAAGCGCGCGCTGCGCCAGCGCCACCAGCGTCAGCGTGCCGCCTTCGCCGTTGTTGTCGGCGCGCAGCAGCAGAACGACGTATTTCAGCGTCACAACTGTCACAAGTGACCACAGAATGAGCGAGAGCACGCCGATGACAATGTCGCGCGGAACACTTTTCAGCGCGACGCTCGAGGTGCCATGGCCGCCCATGCCCATGCCCATGGCCGCATTGATCGTTTCGCGCAGGGCATAGAGCGGACTGGTTCCGATGTCGCCATAGACAACGCCCAGCGCGCCCAGGGCGAGTGCGGCAAAACCGGCATGCGAATGGCCATGAGCATGACCTCCCGCCACATGGGTGCGACCGTCATCAAGCCCAAGACGAATATTGTCCGCCTTTGCCTGATCGGTCACAGGCCCGGCGGCAGACTTTGGCGAATTCGTATCCTGGGCCATGTCTTTTCCTGTTTATGCGGCAGTGCAGCAAAACGGCGCGAGGCTCTAGCACGCATGGCACAGGGGCGATAGCGCATTTGTCATGTCGTCTGGTCAGGCAATCCATAGCGTCGATGCACATAGTCATTGACCATCGCCTTGAACTCGGCGGCAATTGCCGGTCCGCGCAAGGTGGTGGTCTTCTTGCCATCAACGAAGACAGGCGCCACCGGCGCCTCGCCCGTGCCAGGCAGCGAAATGCCGATATTGGCATGCTTGGACTCGCCCGGCCCATTCACGATGCAGCCCATCACGGCCACGTTGAGGGCCTCGACGCCTGGATAGCGGGTCTTCCAGTCCGGCATGGAGGCCATGATCCAGTCCTGGATGTCGCGCGCCAACTCCTGAAACACGGTCGACGTGGTGCGCCCGCAGCCGGGACAGGCCGCCACCTGCGGCACGAAAGCGCGGAAGCCCATGGATTGCAGCAGCTCTTGCGAGGCACGCACCTCCGTGGTGCGGTCGCCACCCGGCTCCGGCGTCAGGGAGAAGCGGATCGTGTCGCCAATGCCCTCCTGCAGCAACAGGCCGAGCGCGGCGGACGAAGAGACGATCCCCTTGGTGCCCATGCCGGCCTCGGTCAGCCCCAGATGCAGCGCATAGTCACAGCGGCGTGCGAGTTCACGGTAGACGGCAATCAGGTCCTGCACGCCAGACAGCTTTGCCGAAATGATGATCTGGTTGCGCCTGAGGCCGATCTCCTCGGCGCGCGCAGCCGACAGCAAGGCCGACTGCACCATGGCTTCGCGCGTGATGGCACGGGCGTCGCGGGGCCGTGCCAGCAGCGCATTCTGGTCCATCAGCACCGTCAGCAATTCCTGATCAAGCGAGCCCCAGTTGGCGCCAATGCGCACAGCCTTGTCATGCTTTGCAGCCAGCTCGACAATCTGGCTGAACTGCCTGTCCTTCTTGTCCTTGAAGCCGACATTGCCGGGATTGATGCGGTACTTCGCCAAGGCCTGCGCGCAGGCCGGATGGTCAGTCAGGAGCTTGTGGCCGATGTAGTGGAAATCGCCCACCAGCGGCACATTGATGCCAATCCTGGCCAGCCGGTCGCGGATATGGGGGACTGCCGCCGCAGCCTCATCACGATCAACCGTGATGCGCACCAGCTCCGAGCCTGCTTTCGCCAGAGCAGCGACCTGTGTCACCGTGGCGGAAACATCCGCCGTATCCGTGTTGGTCATGGACTGGACAACAACGGGCGTGCCGCCACCAACGATCACGTCGCCAACGGCCACGGGCACCGTCATATGCCGACGGTCTGGCCCAGCGCGGGATGTGGCGGGCATGAGGGAAATGAAATGCTCGGTCATGGCAAATCGTTTGTTGGCAAATCGTGTGCTGGCAAGTTGTGTGCTGGCTGGCCGTTTGAATGCATCGGCCTGCTGGCGTCAACCTGCATCTCAGCGGCCCTGAACGGAGCTGCGCGGACCCGTCTGGCAATGCTCGCAAAGCCCTGTGATTTCCACCACCTGGCGTTGCGCCGAGAAGCTGTGACTTCTGGCGACTGCAGCCATCGCCTGCTGAAGGCTGGATGCGCCGTCTTCGTCCACGCCACCACAGGCCTCGCAGATCAGAAACGCGACAACCTCGTCAGCCGCATGCTCATGTGGGCAGGCGACGAAGGCATTGCGCGTGCTCAGCCGATGGACAAAGCCGTGCTCGACGAGAAAATCCAGCGCACGGTAGATCGAGATTGGCGCCACACGACGTCCCGCAGGCGGGGAAACCCGGTCGGCAATGTCATAGGCACCCAGTGGCCGGTGATCGGCAAGCAGCGCTTCCAGAACCTTGCGGCGAATGGTGGTCAGACGCGAGCCCACCTGCTTGCAGCGCAGTTCAGCCCGGTCCAGCAAGGCAACCGCATGCCCCGCATGGTCAGCCGCATGCCGACAGCCCGCCGGATGAACGTGCGCGCCGGAATGATCGTGCAGATGAATATCAGCCTTCATGAGCACGGTTTTAGCGGCAGCGAAGACCGAAGGCAAAGCATGATCCGTCATCTCTTTTTCCCTCAGCGTTTCGGCGCATAGACGCAGACCGTCCTGATCTCTGCATCCTCGAGCGTGCGTGTGACGGCCACCTGATAGCGGGCCAGTTCGATGAGCTGCTCTTTTGGAAGATAGGCGCGGCCCGGGTCTCCGATCAGCACGCGTGCGCCGCGCGTGACCAGCTGCATGAGCCAGTCCATGACGCGCTCAGCCAATGCGCGTTCATAGCAGATATCGCCCGCCAGAATGACATCCCAGCCCTGATCGGTTCCGATCAGCTCCGTGTCCGTTGCTTCCAGCGCCACCGCATTGACCCGGGCGTTCAGGCCGATCGCAGAGAGCGCAAAGGCGTCGATGTCACAGGCCTGCACATGGGCGGCACCTGCCCGTGCTGCTGCAATCGCCACCAGCCCGGAACCGCTCGCAAAATCGAGCACGCGCTTGCCGCGCACCTCATCGGGATGGTCGAGAATGAAGCGCGCCAGCCCCTGTCCGCCGGCCCAGGCAAAGGCCCAGAAGGGCGGCGGCAGGCCGATCTCGCCAAGTTCGTCCTCAGTCTTCTGCCAGAGCGCGGTCGCCTCATCCGCCACATGCAGGCTCAGCACAGGCACATGCGGCACCGGCAGAAGCCGGGTATGGGCGAGGATAAAGGCCTCGCGGGCCTCAGGCGTCATCATGCCAGCAACGTTTTCATGCCAGCAGCGCTTTCATGCCAGAATGCCGCCTTGCGGCACGCCCAGCATGTCGCGCCACAGGCCCTTCACGCCATCCATCACGTCGCGCTCGGTAAAGCCGTCCAGCACACGGTTTCGTGCCGATTGCCCCATTCGCTCAACCAGCATGGGCGACCGCGAGAGCGTGACAAGCGCCCGCGCCATTGCGGCATGATCGTCAACCGGCACCAGCATGCCGTCGAGCCCGTCACGCACGAAGCTGCGACAGCCCGGCACATCGGTGGTCAGCACGGGCCGTCCGCAAGCCGCACCTTCCAGAATGGTGCGCGGCAGGCCTTCGCCGCCGCGCGAAGGCAGGCAGCAGATGTGATGGTTGCGCCAGACCTCGCCGACATCGCGTGTTGCGCCGTGCCAGGAAATGCCGGGTAACTTGGCCCAGTCGCGCAGCAGCGCCTCGGGGATCGCCTTTGGATTGGAAGGATCCGGCGCGCCATAAAGCGAGAGCTGGACATTGGCGCCGCTGATGCGCGCCTGTGTCACGGCGGTCACGGCGACATCGATGCCCTTGGACCACAGCATGCGCGCCACCACAGCCACCTTGAGCGGCACGGGCGGCGGCATCGGATCCGGCATCAGCATCAGCGGATCAACGCCCGCGCCACCCACCACCGTGACCTTGGCCACATTGGCAGGGTTGAGACCGAGCGTCACCGGATCATCGGTGTTCTCGAAGAGATAGCGCACTTGCGGGCCTTCGAGCGCGAGGCTCAGCCCCAGCCGGACGCCCAGCCGGGCAAAATCGGCGGCCACGCCCTTGCGTGCCCCGATCAGTCCCAGACCCGTCAGCGCATAGACCCGGCGATGGATGCCTGACAGCCGTCCCGCCAAGCCCGCGACAGCCATGGGCTTAAGCGCGATGCAATGCAGGATGTCGGGCTGCTCGGCCTGCAGAATGGCTTGCATCGCCGTGACCTGCCGCATGATCGCGAAGGGCGAGAGCGAGCGCCGCTCCGCCTCCAGCGCCACAAGCCTGATGCCAGCAGCTTCCAGCACGGCCCGGTGCCGCCGCTCGCGGGCCACGACCACGACCTCGAAATCCATCTCCCGCGCCACCCGCGCCATGGGCAGGAAATGCGAGGCGAAGAACCAGTCTTCCGTGACAGCAAACAGGATTTTGGGCGGGCGCATGATCGCCGGACACAAGGGCAAATCTGGCAGTCAGGTCAAGCCCGACGTCGTTTTGCGACATCAGAACCAGCGCGGCCTGCGCGACAGGGGCGCGGGCGGCTCCATTTCGGGCAACACCAGCGGCGGGCGCAGCCGGATCTCCTCGATCTCGGCATTCAGCTCAGCGCCATAGAGAAAGATCGCCGCCAGCCAGTAGAGAAACACCAGTGCGATCATGGCGGTGGCGAGGCCTGCATAGGTGGTGACATAGGCGCCCGCGAAACTCTCGAGATACAGCCCGAAGCCGATGCCACCCATCAGCCAGAAGACCAGCGTGACCAGAATGCCGGGCCAGAGCACGTTGAGCGAGCGCGCCTGCGCCGGGATCAGCCGATGCGCCACCAGCAGCGCCACGATGATGACCAGTGTCGCGATGCCGATGCGCAGGGAGGCGAGCATCCAGCCCAGCGGCGCGAGTTGGGGTGCCCAGCCAAGCGCCCAGCGCCAGAGCAGCGGGCCCAGAACCACCAGAAAGGCGAAGGCCAGCATGACAAGCGCCCCGCCAATGACATAGCCGATGGATTCAAGCCGCGTGTGCCACCAGGCGCGCCATTCATAAGCGTCATAGGCGCGGTTGAGCCCGACCCGCAGGCTCTCGATGCCACTCGAGGCAAAATACAGCGCCAGCACCGCGCCAAAGGTCAGCGCGTCGCTGCGCATCCCCGTCAGCACCGAGCGCACCTCGCGGGCGATGGGCTCGGCCACCTCCTTCGGCCAGGCTTCCAGCAGGATGCGCGCCGCCTCGTCGGCCGCCACCGCCGAGCCGAAAAGGCCGCCAAGCGCGGTCAGGATGATGAGGAAGGGGAACAGTGCCATCAGGACGGAGAGCGCAATGTGGCTGGCAATGGCCCAGCCATCATGGGCAACAAAGCGCTCGAAAGCCCGGACCGGTGCGAGGAGGTAGCTGGACAAGGGCCGTTGTTCCCATCTGTTCACCACCACCAGATTGGCATGCCAGTGCATCAACGCAAGCCGCCCCTGCGTTGAAAGACGCGACAGGCTCCCCTGCGGCGACTATCAGCAGTCTTCGCCTCGCGCAAAATCCGTCCGGACTCCATGCCAAGTTCCAGCCTTCTCCTGCGCGCCATGCCGCTTGTCTTTGTGCTCATCTGGTCCACCGGTTGGGTCGTGGCGGGCTATTCCGCGCCCTATGCCGATCCGCTGACATTCCTGTCCCTGCGATATGCTTGCGCTGCTGTGCTGGTTGCGGGCTTCGCTGCGTTCAGCGGCGCGACTTGGCCGAGAACGAGGCGTGGCTGGTTCGATGCTCTGCTGACAGGTCTGCTGCTGCACGCGATTTATCTCGGTTCCGTCTGGTGGGCCCTGCGCCATGGGCTGCCAGCTGGCATATCCGGGCTTATCGCCGCGCTGCAGCCGATCCTGACAGCATTGTTCGCGCCCTGGCTTCTCGGCGAGCGCATCTCGCCGCTGCGCTGGGGCGGCATCCTCCTGGGCTTCCTCGGCATCGGACTGGTGTTGCAGCCAAAGCTGGCCAATGTGGAACCGGCACTGCTCTGGACGGTTGCGCTGCCAATCATCGTCAATATCGTTGGAATGGTCAGCGTTACAGCCGGCAGTTTCTACCAGAAGACCTACCTTGCCTCGGTCGATCTGCGCAGCACGACAGCGCTGCAATATGTCGGGGCGCTGCTGGTCACCTTGCCGGTGGCTTTTCTGCTCGAGCCCATGCAGATCATCTGGAACACCACCATGGTGCTTGTGCTTGGCTGGTCGGTGATTGCGCTTTCGCTGGGCGCCATCGGGCTGATGCTGCTGATGATCCGGCGTGGTGCCGTCTCGCGGATGGCAACGCTGATCTACCTCATCCCGCCGACAGTGGCACTCGAGGCCTGGCTGCTTTTTGGCGAGAAGCTTTCACCGGTGCAGATGGCGGGAATGGCTGTCACCGTGCTGGGCGTGGCGCTCGCCAGCCGCAAGTAGACGCGTTATCCGTCACTGACTGCTGCCTTTTGTCTCGGGGCAACCCATCGAAAGACGGATTTCGCTTTTGTCCTCGGCAGGCGTATGTTGCATCGCAACAATAGCCCAGAGCGGAGACAGAACGCCATGACAGCCCAGGCCGCACGCCAGGAATCTGCATATCAGGAATCTGCACATCAGGAAGCCGCACATCGCGAAGGACCCGCCCAGGCGGTGACCCTGATCGCTGCTGCCCTGCCTGCTTTCGAGCAGTTGCTGAAGGAAGCGGTCGCGACGGTGAGCCAGCGCGTCACTGTCGCCGGCAAGGTTTCTGCCAGCCTGCTCGACACCGAGCAGCGCGCCGCCCATGGCCTTGCCTGGCTTGCCACTTATGTGACGGCATTTCGCGAGATGCAGGCCTACGGCTCACGGCTCAGCGTGGAAGGGCGCTATGGCGAGACCGAGGATCTGGCGCTGAAGATCGGCGCTGGCGAATATGCAGCCCAGATTCTGGGCGGCATCCCGATGAATCAGGGCGAGATGGTGCGCCTGTCCGATCTGGGCCTCAGTGCCCGCGCGCAGGGTGCCTGCTGCACGCCAGAGGTCGAACGGCTGATTGGCGAGGGCAACACGGCCGCCAACCGGGCGCGGCTGGCCGAGCTGGTGGCGCAGGGCGCTGGTCTTTCCAGCATCGGTGACCCGGGCCTTGACGAGACGCTGGAGGCCATCCGCAGCGAAATGCGCCGGTTCAGCGCCGCACAGGTCGCGCCCCATGCACATGAATGGCATCTCAAGAACGAGTATATTCCGCTCTCCGTCATCGAGAGCATGGCGGAGCTTGGCGTCTTCGGCCTGACGATCCCTGAGGAATTTGGCGGACTTGGCCTGTCCAAGGTGGCGATGTGCGTCGTCTCGGAGGAGCTGTCGCGCGGCTATATCGGTGTGGGCTCGCTGGGCACGCGGTCTGAAATCGCGGCCGAGCTGATCCTGTGTGGTGGCACGCCTGAACAGAAGGCGCATTGGCTGCCGAAGATCGCCTCTGGCGAGGTGCTGCCAACGGCTGTCTTCACCGAGCCCAACACCGGCTCCGATCTGGCCTCGCTGCGCACCCGCGCCACGCGCGAGGGTGATGTCTGGACCATTTCCGGCAACAAGACCTGGATCACCCATCCCGTGCGCGCCGACATGATGACGCTGCTGGTGCGCACCGATCCTGACGCGCCTGGCTACAAGGGCCTGTCGATCCTGCTGGGCGAAAAGGCGCGCGGCACCGATGCCGAGCCTTTCCCGGTCAAGGGGCTCACCGGCGGCGAGATCGAGGTGCTCGGCTATCGCGGCATGAAGGAATACGAGCTGGCTTTTGATGGCTATGAGGTGCCCCATGCCAACCTGCTGGGCGGCGTCGAGGGGCAGGGCTTCAAGCAGCTGATGCAGACATTCGAGGCCGCCCGCATCCAGACAGCGGCGCGCGCCGTTGGCGTCGCGCAGGCGGCTTTCGATCTGGGTCTGCGCTATGCGCAGGAGCGCGTGCAATTCGGCAAGAAGCTGATCGCCTTTCCGCGCGTCGCCGACAAGCTCGCGATGATGGCAGCCGAAATTCTCATCACGCGCCAGCTGACCTATTTCGCTGCACGCGAGAAGGATGCCGAGCGCCGCTGCGATGTCGAGGCCGGCATGGCCAAGCTGCTGGGCGCACGCGTCGCCTGGGCTGCCGCCGACAATGCCTTGCAGATTCATGGCGGCAACGGCTTTGCGCTCGAATATCCGGTGAGCCGCGTGCTGTGCGATGCGCGCATCCTCAACATCTTCGAGGGTGCCGCCGAAATTCAGGCGCAGGTCATCGCAAGACGCCTGCTCGAGGCGTGATCGTGGCGAAGGCGCGCGACAGCTAGTCGCGCGTGGCCTCGATCACGTCGTCCAGCGTACGCAGGCCAGGCCGCGGGCTGCAGACCAGAACGGCCATGTTGCCGGGCGGGTGGCGGTTTTCCAACATCATCGTGTGCGCTTCCGGGATCTTGTCCCACGGGAACACGGTCGACATGCAAGGGTCGATGCGCCGGTCGATGACGAACTGGTTGGCGGCGCTTGCCTGTTTCAGATGAGCGAAATGCGAGCCCTGAACCCGCTTTTGCCGCATCCAGACATAGCGGGCATCGAATGTGATGTTGAACCCCGTCGTGCCGGCGCAGAACACGATCATGCCGCCGCGCTTGGCCACGAGGCATGAAACGGGGAAGGTCGCCTCGCCCGGATGCTCGAAGACGATGTCGACATCTTTCTTGCCCGTGATGTCCCAGATCGCCTTGCCGAACTTCCGGGCTTCCTTCGTCCAGGTGGCATAGGCCTCGGAATTGACGGTCGGCATCTGGCCCCAGCAATCGAAATCCTTGCGGTTCAGCACGCCCTTGGCACCCAGCCCCAGCACATAGTCGCGCTTGGTCTCGTCCGAAATCACGCCGATCGCATTGGCGCCGGACGCTGCGCAAAGCTGCACGCCGAAGACGCCGAGCCCGCCGGAGGCACCCCAGATCAGCACATTGTCGCCCGGCTTGATGGCGTGCGGTGCATGGCCAAACAGCATGCGATAGGCGGTGGCCAGAGTCAGCGTGTAGCAGGCGGCCTCTTCCCAGGTGAGGTGCTTCGGCTTCGGCATGAGCTGGCGAGACTGCACGCGGCAGAATTGCGCAAAGGCGCCGTCCGGCGTCTCGTAGCCCCATATGCGCTGGCTGGACGAGAACATCGGATCGCCGCCATTGCACTCCTCGTCATCGCCATCATCCTGGTTGCAATGGACGATGACCTCGTCGCCCACCTTCCAGCGCTTGACCTTGGAGCCAACCGCCCAGACGACGCCGGACGCGTCCGAGCCGGCAATATGGAACGGCTGCTTGTGGACGTCGAATGGCGAGATCGGCTGGCCAAGCCCGGCCCAGACGCCGTTGTAATTCACGCCGCCTGCCATCACCAGCATCAGCACCTCGTCTTCGCCCACGCTCCAGACAGGGAGGCTCTCGACCTGAAACGAGGCCTCCGGCTTGCCATGGCGCTCTCGCCGGATCGCCCAGGCGGTCATCTCGGCCGGCACCACACCCAGCGGCGGCAGCTTGCCCAT
>JANMMX010000281.1:0-8125 GCA_031373605.1 Allobosea sp.
GCGACGAGTAGCGTCCAAAAAACGAAATCTGGCAGGCACCTCGCGGTCCCGGCTCGGCATTGGTCAGGGCGAACGCCCGAATTCCCGCCGAATAGGTGGTATCGAGTTCATAGCCAAAGGGAGCGCTGCCTTTGCTTGCTGGACCTGTCAATGTCCCGCCAGCCCCCGCGAGCAGGCGCGGATTGACGTTGATGGCTTCCTCGATCGGGGCACTTGATCTGAAGGTTCTGTTCCTGTCGCCATCATAACGGTCGTGAATGGCCTTCTTGATGCATCCCGCGAGGACAACAGCTCCGTTGGGTGTCAGTTGGCCGTGTTCATCGCCGCGCGAATAGCCTGCCGCGGGCTCAATTCCGAACGCTTCCGGCCCTTTCAAGTGGTCGGTCGGGTCAATCAGGACCATGCCGGGCGTCTGGCGCGCCAGTCGGCGCAGCGTCGCAGCGATCGCAAGATAGCGATCCGCAAACAGACCGTTTGCAAACTGCGGGCAGGGTGGTGGCAGAACGACGAAGGGGGTCATGGAATGTTCGAGCAGCGTCGAGACCATCGTTTCAAGACTGGAAATCGTGGACTTTGCCTCCGGTGCGGTGCCTTTCACCATGGCAAAGCAATCCTGAAGCCCAACGCAGACAAGCACTGCATCGATGCTGGAGCCCAGAGCGATCACCTCAGGGAGACGCTCGGCGACATCAATGGTGCTGGCGCCAGCCCGGCCCAGAATCCGTTCCTCTGGAAGATCGATTTCAGGTGCAAAGACGCGAAGCCAGTTCAAAGGAGCGGCGCTGCTGAAGCTCGTGATCTGGTCGCCCGGGTTTCGGCGGATCACCAATGGCAAAGTCATCAGCGCATCACCGATGGCGGCGAACTTTATCGGCTTTCTTGCAGCCGCATTCAGGCTTGATGTCGGCACGTCGCGCTCAGCCATGGAATCCATCGTTTTGTTGATTGTGCCCGTCAGCGTGGGCTTTTTTGCGTAAGATTTCTTGCGGGCCATCGCTGTCCCCTTCTATCTGGGTGGAAAAAAGGAATTCGAACAGGTTCTCAACGCTCGCGCATGCCCCGATGCATGCGGTCGAAAAGAGGTTTGAGCAGGTAGTTCGCCGCCGTGCGTTCACCTGTCGTGATCACCACATCTGCGGAAAGTCCAGCCGAGAGCTTGGGCAGGATTTCCTCCGGTACCGTGCGCTTGTCGACCACAACATCAGCGGCGAAGTAGACATCACGGCCACCATCTTCCGTGATGCGGTCGCGCGACATCGAGCGTACCGTGCCCCGGATCACGTTCGTGCCCCAGTAGTTGAAACTGGGAAATTTGATCTCGGCCGTCATGTCTCTGGCCACCCTGTCGGCGTCATTGGGCGCGACCTTCGCCCGTATGATCAACTCGTCATTCAAAGGGGCAATGTCCATCAACGCTTCGCCTGCCCTAACGACACCACCAACCGTGAAAATGCGCAGCTGTTGGACCGTTCCGTCGATTGGCGACCTGATTTCAGCACGTTTCTGGCCATCTGCCGCGAGCAGAACCTGCTGGCGGACATCGCTGAGCTGTTTGCGCACATCAAGCAGCGATGTTGATGCCTCCTGGCTGTAGTCCTGCAGCACTTGCTGCCGCTTGAGCGTGATTTCCTTTAACTTCTCATCCAGCTTGCTGAGCTGGATGGGGCCGCTCTCGACAATTCCCGCAAGGCGCAACCGCTCTCGCTCCAGCGGGGCCATGCGCGTCATCGGCGCAAGCTGGCGCTTGAAAAGCGGCTTCAACGCTTCAAGCTCTGCATTCACCTGGTCGAGGGTGGACCGCGATGTGGCGATATCAACCTTCGCTTGCTGATACTCACGACGTGTCTGCTCGATCTGGGCGTCGGCAATCTGGATGTTCCTCTGCACGGCGTCCCGCCGGGCCTGAAAGAGACGTCGTTGATCGGCAATCACGGGCGCGACCGCCGGTTCGCCGGCGCGCAATGTCACCGACTCCGGAAAGGCAAGCTGCGCCTTTTGGTCATATTCGGCCAGAAGGCGGGCCTCCTGTGCCTGCAAGATAGCCAGTTGATTGCGAAAGAGATCGCTTTGGGTGTCAAGCCGGGTCGGATCAAGCCGGATCAAGAGCTCGCCTGCCCTGACCTGCATGCCATCGCGCACCAGCACATCCTGCACGATTCCGCCCTCAAGATGCTGGATCGTCTTGCGGTTGCCTTCCGCTGCCACCAGCCCCGCCGCAATCGCCGCGCCATCAAGACGTGCGAAGCTGGCCCAGAGGACAAACATTCCCAGCCCGCCGAAGATGACAAAATGGCCCGCCCGATTGAGGCTGCGCCACTCGCCGGAAGGAACAGGCACCGCCGTCAAGGCTACTCCGGATCGACTTGTCATTGACATGTGGCCAGCTTGCTCGAAATCTGTTGCGGAACTCAGGCTGCGACCGTATTGCCGGGGCCTGCCGTCGAGCTGGCGATCAACGCCTTGGGACGGTAGTTGGTCAATCGGTCGAGGACCTGATCACGCTCTCCAAAGGTCTGCACAGTGCCTGAATGCATCACCAGGACATGGTGACAGATCGAAAGCATGTTCATCCTGTGTGTAATCAAAATGACAATAGCGTTGTCATTCGTCAGTTTTTCGATGGTTTGTGCAAGTTGCTGCTCACCAGCGGCATCAAGATTCGAGTTAGGCTCATCCAGCACGACAAACCTTGGTGAACCGTAGACGGCACGAGCGAGTGCGATGCGCTGCCGTTGCCCGCTTGAAAGCGTGTGCCCGTCTGGCCCCAATTTGGTGTTCAGTCCCTCAGGAAGCTTGACGATGATATCCTGCACACCGGCCAACCTGACCGCAGCCACGACCTGGCTGTCCGTGTCGAGGCCGCGTGCGTCGAACCGGGAAATATTCTCGGCGACCGAACCTGACAAGAGTTCAACATCTTGAGGGACATAACCGATGTGACGGCCCAGTTCGTCCTGGTCCCAATGGCTGATGTCATTGCCGTCAAGGCTGATCGAGCCGCGCAAGGGCGACCAGGCGCCGACAAGAACACGCGCAAGTGATGATTTTCCGGCGCCGCTTGCGCCCACGACACCAACGACCCGGCCTGGCTCGACTGAGAACGATATGTCCGTCAGCACAGCCTGGTCCCTGTTGCGGGGGGCGGCCGCGACGCGAGAAACCACCAGAGCTCCCGCAGGACGGGGAAGCGATACTTTTTGAACACGCTTCGCAGCCTGTTCGAGCATCATGTTGAGGCGCTCGACAGACATCCGCACATTCCAGATGGCACGCCAGGAATTGGCGATGGCGTCCACTGGCGCAACCGTCCTCCCCACGAGAATGCAGGCACCAAAAATGACCCCGGGGCCCACTTGCTCTGACAGGAAGAGAATGACGCCGACAACCAACATCAACGGGAAATACAGGTGACGTACCAGGCGCAGAGTGTTCACGAATATCGCCGATTGCACCGATGCGTGTTGCTGCCAGCCAATCATCTCGCGTTGCCTGGCCCGCCAGCGCTCGACGAGCGCGGGCAACATGCCCATGACACGGGTTGTTTCCGCTGACTGCATGATTGTGCGGCCCAGGTCTGCCGCCTGCGTTGAAACCACGAGGGATTGCTTGATGTCATTCTGCGCGAATTTCTGGCTGAAATAAGCAAGCACAGCGACCAGGGTTGTCACCACGAACAACGCAAAGCCAAGCATTGGATGAAACATGAATCCTGCAAGAATGATGACTGGGACCCAAAAGGCATCAAGGAACTGGATAATAAGATATCCTGACAGAAAATCCCGGATCGTGTTCAAGTCCTGAAGAATGACACCCCTGGAAGCTGCAGGTAGCGTATCGGTCTGCCGGTTCAAGCCATCAAAAACACGCGCACTTATTTTCTCGTCCAAAGAAAAGCTTATTCGCTGAAGCACTTTGATACGAATGACTTCGAGAGCCGTCCAAATAATCGTCAAAAATACAACGATTGACGTCAGCGCAATCAAGGTCGATGTATTCCGACTTTGCATCACCCGTTCAAACACTTGCTGCATGAACAACGAAGGCACAAGAAACAGCAGCGTAGTGATGAATGAAAAAAACAGAAGCCCAACAAACGCGGGCTTGAACTCTCTCATTTCACCGAGAAGATATGTGTTTTCGCTGAGCTTCATTCAGGCATCTTTTAAATTTTTCAGACAACCGTATTATTTACGTAATTCACTCGCGCCATACTGGTTGACTTCAGAAATCTACCATGAAGAGATCAGTATCACATTTCCCTTCCAGCATCAAATCTTTGTTGCAGAGCAACAAAAAACGATTTTCGATGCGCGCATCGAGACGGTCCAATGTTGTCATCATCGGTATGATGCCCTAACCGTTGCCATCAAGAAAAAGCCGTCACACGCCGCAATGCGGTTGGTCGTCCAAGAAGGGTCTGGTGTTTGGTGACGCAAAGAAATTTCGATATGCCAAGACAGGGTAGCCAGACGTTCCGCAACAAGCGGGTCCTGCATGTCGGCTGTGGAGTCAAGAGCCCGCACAGGCTGCATCCGGTGTTCGATTTGGCACAAGGCTGGAACGAGATCCGGCTGGATCTGGATCCGGCAGTCCGCCCGGACATTGTTTGCACAACCGTCAACATGCGCAAAGACGTGGCCAGCGCGAGCGTGGATGCCGTCTGGTCGTCGCACAACATGGAGCATCTCCATGACCATGAGGTGCCGCTTGCCCTGTCAGAGTTTCACAGGGTCCTTCGGCCTGACGGCTACTTCCTGATGCGCTGCCCGGACCTGCAATCGGTCATGGAGGCGTTTCTGCAGAACGGGCTTGAGGCCACGGCCTACACATCGCCAGCTGGCCCGATCACGCCACTGGACATGATTTACGGGCATCGGCCATCGATTGCAGCGGGCAATGAATTCATGGCGCACAAGACCGGTTTCACCGACATCAGGCTGGCCCGACTGTTGCTGGAGGCCGGCTTCGCTGGCGTGAACACGAAAAGGGCTGATGGTTTCGATCTGTGGGCCGTCGCGTTCTGCGCGGAAGCTGACATCGAGAGCTGCCTGTTCGCACTTGCGCAAAGCGGCATCAACTTCACACGATGAAGGAAAGCCTTCTCGCGAGGGGCGTTTTCGGAGACAGCTGCGGTGTCGTTGCCCGGGCGCTGTCAGACATGTCATTCGACGTGTCTTCGCATGCCGTGTCCTTGTTGACCATTGCGCGAAAAGCGCTGGCAACAGGGGATCACTCTGTTGCGTGGCTGGCAGCAGACCGGCTGTGCCGCGTGACCGGTGGCGCAGAAGCGACCCCCCTGTTGTTGCGTGCCGCGGCCCTGGCATCCATGGGGGACACAGAGGCCTCTGCTGGCGACCTCGAGCAGGCATGGCTGGTCAATCCAGAACACCCCCTGGTTCTGGAAATGCAGCTGGCCCACCCTTCGCGTGAACGCCGGGTGGCAAGCGCGCGCGCGCTCATTCGTGCCTCAGGAGGCTTCGAGCCGCGCGCGATGGATGTGCTGGGAAAAGAAGGGATTACACCGGTTGGTCTGGTCTCCGTGCGCGCAGACCAGATTGTCATCCGCCTGCGCACCGCCGGGGCCGGACCGCTTCTGCTGACAACTTCTGACGCTGCGGTGACGCACAAGGTGGCGATGACTTCGGTGTCAATGACGGATCACGCCTTTTACCGAGGCGAAGCGGAGATCACGATGCCCTGGCCGGGGGACGGGGCAGCACTCGCCTTTTCAAATGTCACGTCCGAAGGGTTGTTCGAGCCTGCCACATTGCACCGTTTCACAGAGTCCCGGCCGGCAGATGTCATGTCGATGCCTCCGCGTGACGGCCTGATGATCATCGTGCCTGTGTATGGTGATCTTGAGGCCACCGCGAGCTGCCTTCGTTCGGTATGCGCGGGGCTGCCGCAGGATGTGTCTTTGCGGATCATTGTGGTCAATGATGCCTCCCCGGATCCTCTGATCGGACCCATGCTGGAGCAGTTCGCCGCCAGGGGCGACATCACCCTCCTGACGAACGCTGTCAATCTCGGCTTTGCTGCCAGTGTCAATCGCGCATTGCAGCAGCGCGGCCGAGGCGAGGATGTCCTTCTTCTCAATGCCGATACGCTGGTGCCGTCTGGCGCCATCGGACGCCTGCGCGCCGCAGCTCACCGCGAACACGCGGCGGGAACAGTCACACCCTTGTCGAACAACGGCGAGGACACGAGCATGCCCCGGCGCTTCGCCCCGAATCCGCTGCCGGAAATGGAAGAGATCGAGCGTCTCGATCTGCTGGCGGCGCGTGTCAATGCCGGACGAAGCTGCGACATGCCCAACGGGGTCGGCTTTTGCCTTTTTATTCGTGGCACGTGCCTTGATGCATTGGGAGGGCTTTCGACGGCTTTTGAGCGCGGATACTACGAGGATGTCGAATTCTGCCTTCGGGCACGGGCTGCGGGCTGGCGCAACCTGTGCGCGCTGGACTGTTTTGTCGGGCATGCCGGATCGCTCTCGTTCAAACATGCCAAAAGGGCGCTGGTCCGCCGCAACCTCGGCCGCCTGGTCGAGCGCTTTGCCGATTATCCGGCTGAATCGGTCCTGTTTGAGAAAACGGATCCGCTGAGGCCCTTCATCAAGGACCTTGAAAGGGCAGCGCTCGCCGGCCTGCGTTCGGCTGTCCTGATCATAATCCCTGAGGACCTGCCCGGTGCTGTTGCGATGCGGGTTTCGTCATGGGTGACAGCGGCAGTTGTGGCGAGCGGTGACGCGCCGCAGTCTCTCGCATTGATCGTGCGCCTTGCAGGTTCTGGAGCAGACCAGAGCCAGCCGGTCACTGTCACCGATGCTTCAGGAGGGCTGCCACAGGACGTGACGTTCTCGGCCTCCCAATGGCTCCTTCTGGCGGCAACACTCGCCGACAATGCAGCAATTGCTGACGTGATATGCGTCGATCCTGCGCGGTTGCCTGGCGATCTTGCCAGGCCGTTGCTGGAGCAGGCTGCAACGGTGAAGGTCATACTGACCGATTCCAGAACTGCTTTTGAACCCTTGCCAGGCTGGCTGGCTCCTTCGAGCCGGGCGGCAATGACGGTCATGGTCGAAACATCTGCCATGCGCGATGCCTGCATGAAGCGCCTGACCACAAGAGATGTTCAGCTGCTGCCCGGTTTGGGAGCCGTCATTGAGCCGCCAAGGCTTGCAAGAGGCGGCCCGCTCGTCGTCGTGACCGAAGCGCTTGATCCTCTGACCCGCAGCTTCCTGGCAACTCTGGCAAAGTGTCTTGCAGATACTCCCGACCCCCAGAGCTTTGTTCTTCTGGGTGAGGATGCAGATGATCTGTCTCTCATGCGCTCTCACCGCATCTGGGTCAGCGGCGAGATGCCGGTGTCCGAGTGGGCGCGTTGGGCTGAGCGCCTGGATGCTGGCGCTGTCCTGTTCGCCAGCCGAAGCTATGGCTTGACCCATCCTGCAATGGAACATTGGGCAAGACATGTTCCTGTTGCTTGCTTCGATATGGCTGTCGAACCATCGAACCCGTGGTTCTCGCTTGCCCCGGACGTGCCAGATGTTGAAAATGCCCTGGTCCTGCGACGCTGGCTGCACGACATGGCTGCCCGTTGAATTCACTGTTCCCGTTTGCCTCATTTGCCTTCATGCAAGCTTCCATGCGCAACGGTCCTGCCCCTGATGACGCAGCGGGAGCGGCGCAGATATTGAGAAAAGGCTGGATGCCCTGTCCGGCGCGGTCCCGGAAATAACGATTTCCAGCCAGCCTTGCCCTATTTTTGGGCCGCAAAGGTGGCCGCAATGACATCTGCAAAAAGCGCATGCGGTAACAAGACCGAACTTTGCCGCAAGAGAGATACGGCCGCGCCGCCAGCAGCCCAGAAGTGCAAATGCGCCGCATTTGACGACTCATCCGCCGTCCGGATATCGCCATCACATCTCTGCCGCTTGCCCAGAACAGGCTACCGAGCAGCTTGACGCAGCTGCAGCCCGGAGCGACACGAGTGCATCTTGCCTGAAAATTGGTCTGGAGTCGCCCGGAATGACATATTAGCTTCATGTCCGTGTGGTTACTGCACAGGCAAAGCTCAAGTCAGCAAACAGGCATCTGCTCTTCATTTATGCATTTGCTGTATCTGC
>JANMMX010000469.1:0-8893 GCA_031373605.1 Allobosea sp.
ACCACGATGCCGACGACAACCCAGTGCCAGATGCTCACGCCACCCATGTCTCACACTCCAAAAAGACGCCCGACAATGAAGGGCGATTGCGCCGGAAACTATGTGTCCACCGCCGGGAACACAAGAACTTCCTCAGGCCGAATGTCGATCCCGACGTCGGAACCGGCAACAATTGTTCCCGCTTCCGGGATGCGCGCCCGCAAAGGCGTCTCCAGACCTGACACAGCGAGGCTGATTTCGTCGACCTCACCCATGAAGCGGCGCGACAGGACACGCGCTGGCAGGCAAAACCCGGCCGGTCGCAAACGAATGGCTTGTGGCCTGAGGCAAACGATCGCGGCAGCCCCCTCGCCCAGCCCGGCAGCACCAAAACGCCCAACCGGCGTGTCGACAGCGCTGTTCTTCACCACACCTGCAATCTCGGCGAAATCGCAGAAGAACCGGGCGGCAAAAAGGCTGGCGGGGTGGCTGTAGAGCTCTTCCGCCGTGCCCACCTGCACGATCCGGCCCTGCCGCATCAGCACCACGCGGTCGGCGATGCGCATCGCGTCTTCGGGGTCGTGCGTCACCACCATGGCGGTGGCGCCTGTCTCGTTCAGCAGCGCCACGGTCTCGTCACGCACGACATCGCGCAACCGCCGGTCGAGATTCGAGAACGGCTCGTCCATCAGCAGCACGCCGGGGCGTGGTGCGACCGCGCGCGCCAGTGCGACGCGCTGCTGCTCGCCGCCTGAGAGCATATGCGGATAGGCCTGCGCCAGTGCACCCAGACCCACACGCTCCAGCGCTCGCAGGGCCACCGAATCCGCTGTGCGATCATCCAGCCCGCGCAGTCCGAAGCGCACATTGGCCAGCACGCTCAGATGCGGGAACAGTGCGTAATCCTGAAACACAAGGCCGACACCTCGTTCCTCCGGCTCGACGAAATGGCTGGGGTCGGAAACGTCACGCCCTTCCAGCAGCACGCGCCCGGCGCTGGGCCGCTCCACACCTGCCGCCAGCCTGAGCAGCGTGGTCTTTCCGCAGCCGGATTGCCCCAGCAGGGCAACGATCTCGCCAGGTTTCACCGTCAGCGAGAAATCACTGAGCGCCTGCAACGCGCCAAAGCGCTGGCTGACACCATCAAAGCCAAGCGTCACGGGAATGGAGGCGCCAGCCGTGCCGCGCCTGCCCCATCCTAGCCAGCGTGAAACCGCCTGCCCGTCCGCCACGTTCTGCTCCGAAGCTACGCGCTCATCGCGTGCTATTGCCCGGTGCTGTGCGGCTCGGCATCGCCCGCGTCAAGCGGCCCGAACATGTCGTCCAGCGGGTCCTCGTCCTCGCGCAGGTCCGGATCATCATTGGGAACCGGCACGGAAAGGCTTTTCGACAGTTGCCCTTCGATGAAACCGGACCCTTTCAACTCGTCGAGACCGGGCAGATCATCAATGCGTTCCAGCGAGAAATGATCGAGAAAACCAGCGGTTGTGCCATAGGTCACGGGTCGGCCCGGTGTGCGGCGGCGACCGCGCAGGCGCACCCAGCCTGTCTCCATCAGCGTGTCCAGCGTACCCTTGGCGGTGGCAACGCCCCGGATTTCCTCGATCTCGGCGCGGGTGGCTGGCTGGTGATAGGCGATGATCGCCAGCGTCTCCAGCGCAGCACGCGACAGGCGCTTCGGCTCCTCGACATCGCGCTGCAGCAGATAGCCAAGGTCGCTCGCGGTGCGGAAAGCCCATTTTCCGGCGACCTGCACCAGATTGATGCCGCGCCCGGCATAGGCCGCCTGCAAATCCGCCAGAACAGCCACCATATCGACGTCCGCCGGGCAGGATTTCGCCAGATCAGCGGTTGATACCGGTGCAGCCGAGGCGAACAGCAGCGCCTCTGTGATGCGGCGCGCCAGCTCGGTGCTCGCGGCATAAGAGCCGTGATCCTCATCCTGCGCAATTGTCTTGGCGGCCAGCTGCATCATCAAAATCCCTTACTCAGCCGCCAGCATGGGCGGCGGCGTCTCATCCACCTTCCGGCGAAGGTAAAGCGGGGCAAAAGCACGGTCCTGCCGCAGCTCGACCAGACCTTCGCGCACCATTTCGAGTGTGGCGGAGAAGGACGAGGCCCGAATGGTCGCCCGCATCTGCGGCTCGGCAGCATAGCGCATCAGGAAGGCATCAACCGCCGTCCATTCGCCCGCGAGCCCGATCAGCCGTTGCAGCGCATCGCGCGCCTCGCTCAGCGACCAGACGGTGCGGCGCGCCATCGTGACATGTGATTGCACGCGCTTGACGCGCTGCTGCGCATAAGCGCTGAGCAGATCATACAGCTGTGCCTCCCAGAGCGGCTGGCTGTTGGTGACGACCGCTTCCGGAGCGCCACGGGCAAAGACATCACGACCGAGCCTGTCGCGGCTGGCCAGACGACGCGCAGCCTCGCGCATCGCTTCCAGCCGCTTGAGGCGCAGCGCCAGCGCGGTGGCAAGATCAGCCGCAGAGGGCTCCTCGCCCTTGGGCGGATCAGGCAGCAAAAGCCGGGATTTGAGATAGGCCAGCCATGCGGCCATCACGAGATAATCGGCGGCAAGCTCAAGCCGCAATTCGCGCGCCTGCTCGATGAAGGCGAGATATTGCTCGGCGAGCGCCAGGATCGAGATGCGCGCCAGATCGACCTTCTGCCGCCGCGCCAGATCAAGCAGCAGGTCAAGCGGTCCCTCATAGCCATCGACATCGACCAGCAGCGCGGGTTCGCTGACGCCGCGCTCGGTCTTGTCCATCTCCTCAAAGGGCAACTCACGTGCCATCAGGTGATTCGCTCCATGGCAGCCAGAATCCGCTCATGTTCGTGCTTGTGCAAGGTTGGCATAGGCGGTGGGGTCAGGGGCCAGCCCGGCCTCGGTGGACAAGGCCTGCGCCAGCGCCTGCTCCACAAGGGCGCGCGTCGCGGACACATCGAGCGGTTCAGGCAAATGGCGGATGCGCGCCAGGGCGGCTTTCGCACGCGCTTTCGCCTGCCCGCGCAACAGCGGTGTGACGGACGCCACCTGCGCCATGTCCGGCAGGATGCCGCTGCAATGCAGCACCACGTCGCAGCCCGCGCGCAGGGCGGCGGTTGCCCGCTTGGCCAGCGTGCCGCTCAGCGCCTTCATCGAAAGGTCATCGGTCATGATGAGCCCGTCAAAGCCGATATGGCCGCGCATGACGTCGCGAATGATCTTGCGTGACACAGTGGCTGGTCGCCTGCCATCGAGCGCGGAAAACACGACATGCGCCGTCATGGCCAGCGGCATGTCAGCCAGATGGCAGAATGGCCGGAAATCATGCGCTTCCAGTTCTGCCAATGAGGCATCGACAACCGGCAGATTGTGGTGGCTGTCCGCCATGCCGCGACCATGGCCGGGGATGTGCTTGACCACGGGCAGCACGCCGCCCGCCAGCAAGCCTTCGGCCGCCGCGCGCCCGAGCCGCGCCACCAGATCAGGCTCATGCGCATAGGCCCGGTCGCCAATCACGTTGTGGGCGCCTGCCACCGGCACATCGAGCACCGGCAGGCAGTCGACATCAATGCCGACCGCTTTCAGATCATGCGCCATCAGCCGCGCCGACAACCGCACAAGCTCGCGTTGCGAAACCGGATCATTGATCGCAAGGAAAGCGCGCGCTGCTGCGTATTTCGACCAGTTTGGTGGCCCCATACGCTGCACGCGGCCACCCTCCTGATCGATCAGGATGGGCGCATGCCAGCCGACACTCTCGCGCAAGGCCGCCGTCAGCGCCGCGACCTGCGCCGGACTTTCCGTGTTGCGCTTGAACAGGATGAAACCCCACGGCCGCACGTCGCGGAAGAAATCCCGCTCGGCATCGGTCAGGGCCAGTCCGGAAACGCCAAAGATGACAGCACGCGACGACATGCTCTCAGGCCTAAAGAAGAGGCCTCCGCCCGGTCAAGGCGAAGGCCCGAATCACGAGGCAATCCTCGTGAAAAGCTGGGGACGCAGCAAATGCAGCCCGTTTCAGGCGGCTCAGTTGCGGGCCACGAAGCACTGGCCGCCAGCCGATTGCAGCTGCGAGCACATGCTCTGCGCCTCTTCCCGCGACAGCGAGCCGACCCGCAGGCGATAGACCGTCCGGCCCGAAACATCCGCACGGCGGATCGTCGGCGACTGGCCCGACAGCTGATCGGGGAAGCGACGCTGGAGATTGGCAAAGCTCGACCGGGCTTCGGCCTCGCTGCCGGGCGCGCCAAGCTGAACCGAGAAGGCGCCATCACCAGAAGAGGCAGGAGCGGCGGCAGCTGGCGCAGGTGCCGGGCGCGGCTGCGGTGTGGTGGCGGGAGCCAGCGCGACCCTGCTCTGCTCCTTGTTCACCTGCTCCTTGCTGGCCTGAGCATTCGGCGAAATCCGCAGTGGCGCGGTTTCGTCACTGGCAGCAGCCGGCGGGCGTGGACGCGGCACAGGAACAGCAGCAGGCGCAGTGACAACAGGACGGGGCGCAACCACAGGTGCGCTGGCTGTCGTTGCAGGGGCCGACGGCGTGGATGCAGCAGCAGCTGGCGCAGCGATCGCCGTACCATCAGGCCGGATCGCAACCGTGCGCACGCGACGCGGCTCGCCAAGACCTGGCACGGAGGCCGGGGTTTCAGATGTGGCTGCAGGCGCAGTCGGCGCAGGCGCACTGGCTGTTGCCGACGGCGTGGCAGAAGTCGGTGTTGCCGATGCGGAACCGGCGGCAGGCAGAATCACGCGCGGCGCGGCACGGGCAGCCTGCTGTACATCAACCGGCTGCTCTTCACGGTTCACCATCTTGGCGTCTGCCGGCTTGGTATCGGCTGTGCGTTCATAAATCTGCTTGTTCTGATCCGGCACCACGGTGCCACCGGGATTGGCCGGTGCGACTTTGGTCGGGCCTGTATCAGCCTTGATCATTGGCGGCTGGCCGTCAGCCGTCTTGCTGCTGCCGCCGAAGCTGAAGGCCCCGATGATGCCAACGGCACCCAGCGCCAGCAGGCTGCCAGCGACAATGAAACCCTTGCCAAGGCCCGAGCGCGGCGTCAGCTCGCGCATATCCGGCTGGTCTTCGCGGACAGCCGACATGCCCTGCTCGGCTTGCGACTGGGCATAGCCTCCATCGCTGGGAAGCGGGCCCATGCTGTCGAGATCACGGGCCATTGGACTGGCCTGATCCAGATCCTTGGCGTGATCGAGGCCTCGGGCGGGATCCAAGTTCCTTGCATGGTCCAGACCCCTTGCATGGTCCAGATCGAAATCATGCTCATGGCGCACCTGCGAGACCGGCACCGTGCCATCACGGTGCGAGGCGATCTCTTCAAGGAAGGCATCTTCATCAAGAACGACGCGGCGCGGCTGGGCTGCCTCAAACGCGGATGGCGCAACCTGCGCTTCCAGATCGCGGCGCAAGGCATCCTCGAAATCATCGAGACCACCGCGCAGGGTGCCCTGCGGTATTGCCTCGAGATGAGGCTCAAAAGCAGGCTCAACACGCTGTGGAACGGGCTGCACGGGCGCCTTGCGATCAGCAAACAACGCCTTCAGCGGATCGTCCTTGCCGACAATGCGGGCAAGTTCTGCCAGCGGATCGGCAGGTGCCGCGCCCTTCGCGGGCTGCGCCACGGATTTCAGCTGCTTCTCGAGATCATCAAGATCGATCGCAAAGCGGGATTTGCTGGCCTGTTCGCTCATCTGTGCTCACTCCGGGCTGGCCTTGCCGACGCCTCAAGAGGGAACGCCAGGCAACGCGCGCGGTCAACTGTGGGATGCGCCCGAGGATCAACCCATCCTCAGCGCATTTCGTCGGGAGCAGCAACACCGGCAATCGCCAGACCCGAGGCAAGCACAGAACGGACCACGTGAACCAGAGCCAGTCTTGCCTGCGTGGACTTTCCATCATCTTGATTAACGAACCGTAATTGCGGCAAATCCTTGCCCCTGTTCCACAAACTGTGGAAAGCGCTGGCCAGCTCATGAACATAGAAAGCAATTCGGTGTGGCTCGTGGGCCAGGGCCGCGCCCTCGACCAGCCGCGGGAACTGCGCGAGCAGCTTCACCAGCGCCACCTCCGCCTCGTCTGACAGGATCGTGAGATCGGCTGCAGCCAGCGCTTCGGGGGACAGATCGAGGTCCGGATGCGCCTCGCGCGCCTGCCGGAAGATCGAGGCCCCGCGCGCATGGGCATATTGCACATAGAAGACGGGATTGTCCTTCGACTGCTCGACCACCTTGGCCAGGTCGAAATCCAGCGTCGCGTCATTCTTGCGGAACACCATCATGAAGCGCACCGCGTCGCGGCCCACTTCGTCGATGACCTCGCGCAGCGTGACGAAATCGCCCGAGCGCTTGCTCATCTTCACCGGCTCGCCATGGCGCAGCAGCCGGACCAGCTGGCACAGCTTGACGTCCAGCGCGCCCTCACCCCCTGTCACAGCCTTCACAGCCGCCTGCATGCACTTGACATAGCCGCCATGGTCGGCGCCCCAGACGTCGATCATCTCGGGGAAACCCCGGTCGAATTTTGACTTGTGATAGGCAATGTCAGAGGCAAAATAGGTGTAGCCGCCATCCGATTTCAGCAGCGGACGGTCGACATCATCGCCAAATTGCGTGGCGCGAAACAGCGTCTGCTCGCGGTCCTCCCAATCCTCGTCCTTTTGCCCCTTTGGCGGCGGCAGGCGGCCTTCGTAGACGAGATCACGGGCGCGAAGGGAGGCAATCGTGGCGCCAACAGCATCGAGCGTGCCGTCAAGGTTTTGCAAAGAGCGTTCCGAGAAAAACACGCTGTGCACGACCCCGAGCGCTGCGAGATCTTCGCGGATCATGTCCATCATGCCATCAATGGCGACTTGCCTGACGAGCGGCAGCCACTGCGCTTCGGTCATGGTTTTCAGGTCTGATCCATGAGCCTTGGCAAGGGTTTGGCCAACGCTCACAAGATAATCCCCCGGATACAACCCTTCCGGAATTGCCCCGATCTCCTCGCCGAGCGCCTCGCGGTAACGCAGGTAGGCCGAACGGGCCAGCACATCGACCTGCGCGCCGGCATCGTTGATGTAATACTCCCGCGTTACATTGCGCCCGGCGAAGGCCAGCAGATTGGCAAGCGCATCGCCAAACACCGCGCCGCGCCCATGGCCGACATGCATCGGGCCGGTGGGGTTGGCAGAGACATATTCGACATTGACTGCAGGTTCGCCCTTGTCTTCACCGCGCCCGAAATCGGCACCTGAGAGCACGGCAGCCCTCAGAAGAGCCGTAAACACCTCGGGCTTCAGGCTGAGATTGATGAAGCCCGGCCCGGCAATCGTGGCGCTCACGACATCGGCATCCAGTGAGAGCTTCGGCACAAGCAGTTCGGCCAGCTGGCGCGGGTTCAGGCCCGCCTCCTTCGCCAGCACCATCGCGACATTGGTCGCGAGGTCACCATGGCTGGCATCACGCGGCGGCTCGACAACAATGCGCGCCAGATCAAGCCCGGCCGGAACAAGGCCTTCGCTTGCCAAAGCAGCAACAGCCGAAGCCACACGCGCAGAAAAAATCTCGAACAGGTTCATGAGCTTCGCCAAAACAGGAGTTGCAGGCGGGAATATGGCCGATGTGGGGGCTTGGCAACCGTTTTGCTGCGTCAACTGACCATGGTGCCACATTTGCGAATGCCACCGCCGTCATGCTCGGGCTTTTCCCGAGCACCCACGTCTTCCCTTCGCAAGCGCCAGCTTGCTCTCACCAATGACAGGCGCAGGCGTGGGTCCTCGGGACAAGCCCGAGGATGACGGCGGAGGATGAGGATGACGGCAGTGCTGTGAGGTCGGGCGCGGCCCCCTGCGATTCCCGGACAGGTGCAGCGCAACGGAACCTGATCCGGGATCCAGCGCAAAAACACTTCGCAGAGCGGCCTGATTTTGGAGAGCGTGACAGCAAGCGCTGCTTGCGCGGCAAATCATTGCGCTGGGTTCCGTTTCGCTGCGCTGCACGGCCCCGGGAGTCGCCACTCACCTCAGCTTGGGTTGACGCGGATTGGGCAAACTCTGATGGTCAGGCAATGGACAAGCCCCTCTCTCCCACCCCCCTCAACCCGCTGCTGCTCGACACCGGCTCGCCGCCCATTCCGGAGGCACGTGGCTGGGCGGCGGCCTATGATGGCGCCCATGGCCCGCTGATCGATCTCTCGCAAGGCGCGCCGGGCGAGGCACCGCCCGCCTCGCTGCTGGCTGCACTTGTGGCTGCCGCAGGCCTGCCAGCGAATGCGCGTTATGGCGCCATCGAGGGCGATGCGCCATTGCGCGAGGCGCTGGCCAGGGACGTCCATCGCAGGGGTGGCGCTGATCTCAGGCCCGGAGACATCTGCATTACGGCAGGGTGCAATCAGGCTTATTTTGCCGTCGTGATGGCGCTGGCGCGCGCGGGCGACAACATCATCCTGCCAGCACCCTGGTATTTCAACCACGAGATGACATTGCGCATGCTCGGCATCGAGGCCCGCGCCTTGCCGTGTTCGGCAGCAAACGGCTTCGTGCCGGATGTGGCTGAAGCCGAGGCGCTGATCGATGCGCACACACGCGCCATCGTGCTGGTCACGCCAAACAACCCGACCGGCGCAGTCTATTCAAGCGCCACGCTCCGGGCCTTTGCGCAGATGGCTGCACGGCGCGGCATCCGGCTGCTGCTGGATGAAACCTATCGCGATTTCCTCCCCGACGGGCAGGCACACGCGCATGATCTTTTCTCCACAAGCCATTGGCGCCAAAGCGTCATCGGCCTTTACAGCTTCTCGAAGGCCTATGCTGTGCCCGGCTGGCGCATGGGCGCGATCATGGCCGATCATGCACTGATCCCCGAGATCGCCAAGGTGCTGGATTGCGTGCAGATCAGCCCGGTGCGCGCCGCTCAGATGGCGCTGGCGCCCGCTGT
>JANMMX010000032.1:0-7100 GCA_031373605.1 Allobosea sp.
TGTCATCGGCTCGCGCGTGATCGAGAGCGACATGAGCGATGTGCTGCGCGATCTGGCAGCCGCTGGCCACGGCATTGCCTGGCTGCCGGCAAGCTCTGTCGGCCCTGCGTGGCAGGGCCTGCTGCAGGCCTTGCCCGGCACGCCCTGGAGCATGCCGCTCAACGTCATCGCCTTCCGGCGCAAGGCCAACAGGCGCGCCGCGGTTGACCGCGTCTGGGCAGAGCTGGAGCGCAACCGCCCCGGTGTGGCGCGCTGAGGCAGGGCTCCCACCCACCCGTCATGGCGAGCGAAGCGAAGCCATCCAGCCTTCATCACGCGAAAAGGAAGCAAAGGCTGGATTGCCACGGCAGCTGCGCCGCCTCGCAATGACGGAAAAAGCCGCCTTAGTGCCCGGCGTCGCCCTCAGGCTTGGCTGCACCCTTTGTCTTCTGGGGCTTCCCGCTTTCGGTGAAGCGGTCCGTCAGCGCCATGATGAGGCCGGAGATCACGAACATCATGTGGATTGCGACATACCACATGAGGTCCCGGTCGGAGATCGCCTTCAGGTTCATGAAGGCTTTCAATACCTGAATGGCCGAGATCGCGACAATCGACGAGACCAGCTTCAGCTTGAGGCCGGAAAAGTCGATCTTGCCCATCCATTCGGGCCAGTCCTTGTGCTCATCGGCATCGATCTTGGAAACGAAATTCTCGTAGCCCGAGAAGATGACGATGATGATCAAGGAGCCGGTAAACGTCAGGTCCACCAGCGCCAGCACGCCAAGGATCACCTCCGCCTCGGTCGCCGTCCAGACGGTTGCCATGAAATGCACCGTCTCCTGCATGGCCTTGAGCAGCAGCGCCGCCAGCGCGATGACCAGCATCACGTAAAAGGGCGCCAGCAGCCAGCGGCTGGCAAACAGGAACTTCTCAAGCGCTTTTTCGATCATGGGGCGGGGTGGTCCGTGGCGTGGCGGGATGCGAGCGAGTCTTGCCATGGGCGGGTAGGGCGGGCAAGCGATGGGTGTCAGTCTCGAACGGATATGTCGCTCTCGAGCCAGTTCTCGATCACAAGGCCCTCGACATGGCGGAAGGCCCTGTCATCCGTGACCAGTGTTGCACCGAGCGCCCTGGCGTGTGCGGCGATCAGGGTATCGAGCGCCTTGAGCGGCGTCCCGGCGGCTTCGAGCCCCGCGCGCACTTGCGCATAGGCAGCCGCCGTTTGCGACGTCCATGGCATGATGGTGACCGTCGCAAGGAAGGCGCGCGCCGCGCCTGCATGTTTTGTCGCCGGATTTTTGGCAAGACCGAACAGAAGCTCGGCCTCTGTTATGACTGAGATTGCGATGTCGTGGGTTGGCGTGTCAGCCAGCCGCAGAAGGGCCGGTTGCGAGGTGCCCTTGATGATGGCACTCGCCATGTTCGTGTCGAGCATGAACCTGGGCGTCACAGAACGCCGCCACGCTCGTGTGCCTGGTCCCCGCGCTCCGCCATGAAGTCGTCTGGCCGCCCTTCGACGGCGCGAACTTCGGCCAGAAATCCCTGCCAGCTGTTGGGCCGCGCCGACAGGATCACATCGCCGGACTCAGGATCACGGCGGATATGCACCTCATCCGTCTGAAACCGGAACTCAGCCGGCAGCCGCACGGCCTGCGAACGGCCGGTCATGAACACTTTCGCCGTCTGAGACATGGCATCGCTCCGCAGTTGATATGTATCATGATATATACTTTTCGAAGGAATTGCAAGACCGGAGGCGCCGCTTCCACCTGCCCGCCCGCTCAACCTGATTGACTCCGCGCCTCGCTTTCTGGTTATAAGAACATAACATGAACATTTGAGTTTCAACGCATGTCTTTCGCCATCAGGGAGGAGCTGGATCATCCGGGCCAGGCCGCGCAAGGTTTCTTGCTCGCGCGTGGCGCCTTGCATGAGTTCTACACAGGGGTCGAGGCCGATGGCGTGAGCCTTTCTGCGCTGGCGCTGATGCTTGGGCGGGCGGGCGGGACGCAGGCAAGGCTTTGGGTCCGGCATGAGGCCCTGGGCTGCGAGACGGGCACACCGCATCCGGCGGGACTGGCGGAACTGGGGCTTGATCCTGCGCGCCTCCTGCTTGTGCGGGCGCGAGATGCACCATCGGCGCTGCAGGCCGGGCTTGAGGGCGCGCGATGCACGGCCCTGGGCGCGGTGATTGTCGAAATCCGGGGGGAAGCGCGGGCCTATGACCTCACCGCGAGCCGGCGTCTCTCGCTGGCCGCGAGAGCCTCCGGCGTGCCGGTTTTCCTGCTGCGGAGCGGCGCAAAAGTAATGGCCAGTGCCGCCGAGACCCGCTGGCGCGCACGCGCTGCACCCTCACGCGCCCTGGCTGCGAAAGCGCCGGGACCTCCGGCATTTCACCTCACCTTGCTGCGCGCGCGCAGCGGGGATCAGGGTTTGAGCCGGGAGGATTTGCAACATCATCTGGAGTGGAACCGCGATGCGAAACGCTTCGACAATCGCCTTGCCCGCAGGGACGACGGACATGCAACCTGGCCTGATGGCAGGCCAAGCCCGCCGTTATCTCGCCTTGTGGTTCCCGTTTCTTTCGACCGACCGTGTCCGGCGCGTGATGAGCCAATCCGCGAAAGACAGGCGGGATGACCGCCCTTTCGTGCTCGTCGAGAAAGAGCGCGGCGCGTTGCGAATATCCGCACGCGATCGCGGGGCGGTGCGGGCCAACCTCACCATCGGAATGGCGCTCACCGAGGCACGCGCGCTATGGCCGGACCTGGAGGTGGCGGAGGCCAGCCACGAGGCCGATGCGGTTTTCCTGCGCCAGGCGAGCGAAATCTGCGACATGTTCACGCCACTTGTGGCCCTGCAGGGACATGACGGACTTGTGCTTGACATCACGGGCTGTGCGCATCTTTTCGGCGGTGAGGAGAGCCTTGCAAACAGCGCCCGCCGCAGGCTTGCGGAACTCGGGCTCACATCCTGCGTGGCGATTGCCGGCACGCCCCATTGCGCCCGGGCTTTCGCGCGCTTCAGGCGCAACACGATTGTGGCGCCCGTAGAGGAAAAGGCCCTCGCATATGCGCTGCCGATCCTGGCCCTGGATCAGGATACTGGAACAACCCTGGCCTTGAATCGCGCGGGGTTTCGCACGTTGGGTGATCTCGCAGACCGCCCTTCCGGCATGCTTGCAGCGCGGTTTGGCTCGGGGCTCGTCGATACCTTGCGCCGCGTCCTCGGGCATGAGGACATCCGCATCACGCCGCTGCGACCTGCGCCCGAGATCATGGCCGAGAAGCATTTCCCGGAACCGCTTGGGCTGATGGACAGCCTGCTCGCGATCCTCGAGCGGCTGGCGCGGGATGTTGTCGCGGCGCTTGAGCGGCGCGGAGCGGGCGGGCGCGCCTTCGAGGCCAGTTTCTTCCGCTCCGATGGCGTGGTGCGGCGCATCACGATCGAGACAGCCTTGGGCACCCGCGAGGTGGCGGGCCTGATGCGGCTGATCCGGCTGAAACTCGAGGCGCTTGCCGATCCGCTCGATCCCGGCTTCGGTTTCGATGCCCTGCGCCTCGCGGTGATCCGCAGCGAACCCATGGGCGAGCGCCAGTCCACGCTTGAGGGGGGAACATCGCGTGAAGAAGAGGCCGGTGCAATCGCCGCTCTGGTCGATCGCCTCACCGCCCGTTTCGGCCGCGAGAATGTCCGCCGGCTGGTCGCGCGCGACACGCATGATCCCGTGCGCGCCGGGGGCAGCGTGCCTTATGTTTCAAGTCACCCGGCCGTGCCTTTTGCCGAACCTGAATCCGGATCGCCGCCAGCGCGCCCACTCACGCTTTTCGATCCGCCGCAATGGATCGAGGCCTTGGCCGAGGTGCCGGATGGCCCTCCCCTGCGCTTTCGCTGGCGGCGGGTCCTGCACGAGGTGGCACGTGCCGAGGGGCCAGAGCGCATCGCCCCGGAATGGTGGCGCCATGGCAGCAATGCGCCTGCGACACGCGATTATTATCGCATCGAGAATGCGCATGGGCATCGCTTCTGGGTGTTCCGCGAGGGATTTTATGAAGATTCGAACGCCCGCCCGCGCTGGTTTCTGCATGGGCTGTTCGCATGAGCCTGCGCGGAAATCCTGCCTACGCCGAGCTCGCCTGCGCAACGAATTTCTCGTTTCTGCGCGGCGCCTCGACGGCGGATCAGCTGGTGCTGACATCGCTTCTCCTTGGGCATTCCGGTCTCGGCATCGCTGATCGCAACACCGTCGCAGGCGTGGTGCGGGCATGGGCGGCACTTCGGGAATTGCGCGAGGCCGGCGCCTTGCCGCCATTGAGGCGACGTGAGGGCTCCGGCCCCGGTGAGTTTCATTTCGAGCCGCAACGCCTGCTGCCAGCGGCAGCGCAACCGCTGCCGCACGATTGCGAAGATCTGGACCTCGACGCCCTCATGCAGGACAGGGCGCAGGCGTTCCGGCTCGTCACCGGCGCCCGCCTCGCCTTTGCTGACGGAACGCCCGACATCATCGCCTACCCCGAAAATCGCATGGGCTGGGCAAGGCTCTGCCGCCTTCTCAGCTTGGGCAATCGCCGCGCAAGAAAGGGGGAGTGCGTGCTTGCGCTCGACGATCTCCTGGCTGATGCGCGCGATCTTCTCCTCATCGTGATGCCAGGGCGGGAGCGGCGAAACCTCGCGGCATTGCTGCCGCGCCTGTCGGAAGCCGCACCCGGCGCGCTTTGGCTCGGAGCGACCATGCCGCGACGGGGCGATGACCGGCGCAAGCTTGCCGAACTGAGAGGCATTGCGGAAGCGGCCCGCATCCCGCGTCTGGCCACCAATGATGTGCTCTATGCCGATCCTGCCCAGCGCGACTTGCAGGATATTCTCACCTGCATCCGCGAGGGGCGGACGGTGGAGAATGCCGGTCGTCTGCTGGAGGCGAATGCCGAGCGCCACCTCAAGCCCGGCCCAGAGATGGCGCGCCTCTTTGCAGACAGCCCCGAGGCGATCACCGAAACGCAGACCCTCCTGGCGCGCATCGGCTTTGATCTCGGCCAACTGCGCTACGAATACCCGGATGAACCGGTGCCGCCGGGGAAAGATGCCCAGGGTTGGCTTGAGGAGCTGACATGGCGCCACGCCGCGATGCGCTATCCCGAGGGCGTGCCTTCAAGGGTGCAAAAACTGCTGAAGGCCGAACTCATACTGATCGGGAAGCTCGACTACGCACGCTATTTCCTGACCATCCACGACATCGTGCGCGTGGCAAACGACATGGGCATCCTGTGCCAGGGGCGCGGCTCGGCGGCAAATTCTGCTGTCTGTTATGTGCTCGGCATCACCTGCGTGGATCCAGCCGAGCACAATGTGCTCTTCGCGCGCTTCATCTCCGAGGAAAGGCGGGAGCCGCCTGACATTGACGTCGATTTCGAGCATGAGCGCCGCGAGGAGGTCATCCAGCACATTTACGCGCGCTATGGCCGCGAGCGCGCCGGGCTTGCGGCAACTGTCATCCACTATCGCCCGAAAAGCGCCATCCGCGAGGTAGGCAAGGTGCTGGGGCTGTCCGAAGATGTCACCGCCGCGCTCTCGGGCACGCAATGGGGCAGCTGGGGCTCGGACATCACCCGCAATCAGGTGAAGCAGGCGGGGCTTGATCCCGACAACCCCTCGATTGCGCGGGCTGTGAGCTTTGCCAAACGCCTCATCGGGTTTCCGCGCCATCTTTCGCAGCATGTCGGTGGTTTCGTGCTCACGCGCGCGCGGCTCGATGAACTTGTGCCCATTGGCAATGCCGCGATGGCAGATCGCACCTTCATCGAATGGGACAAGGACGACATTGCCGCTCTGGGCCTGATGAAGGTCGATGTGCTCGCACTTGGCATGCTCACCTGCATCCGCAAGGCGTTCGATCTCCTGAAGGATCATGAGGGGATCGAGATCGGCCTTGCCGATGTGCCGCAGGGCGACATAGCGACTTATGACATGCTCTGCCGGGGCGATTCCGTGGGTGTGTTCCAGGTCGAGAGCCGGGCGCAGATCAACATGCTGCCCCGCCTTCGCCCGCGCGAGTTCTATGATCTCGTCATTCAGGTTGCCATTGTCCGCCCCGGTCCCATTCAGGGCAATATGGTGCACCCCTATCTCAGGCGCCGCTCGGGCACCGAGGCCGTGAGCTTTCCCTCGCCTTCACCTGAGCATGGCCCGGCCGATGAACTGCACGCCGTGCTCGGCAAGACCAAAGGCGTGCCGCTCTTTCAGGAGCAGGCGATGCAGCTCGCGATGGTTGCGGCCAAATTCTCCGATGTCGAGGCCAACCAGCTCCGCCGTGCCATGGCCACCTTCAGGCATGTCGGCACAATCGGGCGCTTCGAGAGCCTGATGGTCGAGCGCATGGTGGCGCGTGGCTATACGCGCGAATTCGCACAGAACTGCTTCGAGCAGATCAAGGGCTTCGGCTCTTATGGTTTTCCCGAGAGCCATGCTGCGAGTTTTGCGAAGCTCGTTTACATCTCGTCCTGGCTCAAATGCCATTATCCCGCGATTTTCGCGGCCGCGCTGCTGAATGCGCAGCCCATGGGCTTCTACGCCCCGGCACAAATCGTGCGTGATGCGCGCGAGCACGGTGTGGATGTCCGGACGGTGGATGTGAACCAGTCCTTCTGGGACAACACGCTGGAACGCGGCGAGAGCGGCGCATGGGCGCTCCGTCTTGGCTTCCGGCAGGCCGAGGGCATTCATCAGGCAGAAGCACGGCGCCTGATGGCCGCGCGCCACAAGGGTTTCACCTCAGTGGAGGAGCTGTCCACCCGTGCGAAGCTTCATGGCCGCCCCATGCGTGCGCTCGCCGATGCTGATGCCTTCCGCTCGGTCGGGCTTGATCGCCGCGCCGCGCTCTGGGAAGTGCGACGACTGCCGGAGGATGATCCGCTCCCGCTCTTCGCACGCGCCGCTGCCCCGGAGCTGGGCATTGAAGCCAATGCGAACCTGCCGGAGATGAGCCTCGGCGAGCATGTCGTGGCTGATTATCAGACCATGCGCCTCTCGCTGAAAGCGCACCCGATGGCGCTGCTGCGTCCACTTTTCCAGCATGAGGGTGTCTGCTCCTCAGCCGAGACAGCCTTGCGCGCCGATGGTCGTTT
>JANMMX010000040.1:0-3544 GCA_031373605.1 Allobosea sp.
CATCAGGGCGGCATAAAGATAGATCGAGAGATCAAAAGAGCGGGCGAAGGCCAGCCGCGTCACGCCCATCAGGTCAAACAGCGTGACCAGAGAGGCCACCGCGCTGGATTTGATCATCACGATCAACTCGTTGCCGAGCGGCCGCAACGCCACGATCATCGCCTGTGGCAAAATCACTTTCCAGAGCGTGGTGACGCGTGACAGGCCCAGCGCTGAGGCGGCCTCGAACTGGCCCTTGGGCAGGGACTGGATGGCGCCGCGAAACACCTCGGACTGATAGGCCGCCGTGTTGATGGTGAAGGTGAACAGCGCGCAGTAGAACGGCTCGCGGAAGAACCACCAGAGGCCGACATCCTGCCAGAAGGGCCGCATCTGCCCAAAGCCGTAATAGACGAAGAACAGCTGGCAGAGCAGCGGTGTGCCACGAAAGAAGGTGGTGTAGCCACCCACCATCCAGCCGGCCCAGCGCGGTCCGTTGAGCCTGAGCAGCGCCAGTGCCAGCCCGATCACGCAGCCGATGCTGACCGAGATCGCCACCAGCTGCAGCGTCAGCACCAGCCCGCTGGCCATGCGGCAGCCATAGTTCTGCAGCACCTCGTGGCCAAGCCAATATCCAGGCATCTCGCACCAGCTCATCGGCTGCCGCCCACGGGCGCAAAGCCCCGGTTTGCACGCCGCTCCATCTGGTCCAGCCCCCACCAGGAAACGAGCGAGAAGAACAGATAGATCATCGCAGCCGCGCCAAAGAACACCAGCGGCTCCTTGGTGTTGGAGCTGGCGCGCTGGGCAAAGAACATGATGTCCTGCAGCGTGATGACCGAGACCAGCGAGGTCTCCTTCAGCAGCACCATCCAGTTGTTGCCAAGCCCCGGCAGCGCCACGCGAAACAGCTGCGGCAGCACCACCAGCCGGAAGGCCTGTGGCTTGCTGAGGCCCAGAGCGGAAGCTGCCTCACGCTGGCCCTTCTGAATGGAATTGAGCGCGCCGACCCAGACCTCGCTGGAGAAGGCCGAGAGCACGACGCCAAGCGCGATCATGCCGGCGACAAAGGGCGGGATCGAGAATTGCCCCGGCAGACCCAGCGCCACCCAGCCGCGCTGCGCCAGAATCTGGATGCCGAAATAGATGATGAACAGCGTCAGCAGCTCCGGCACGCCGCGAAACACGGTCGTGTAGATGGTAGCGGCTGTGCGGATGATGCTGTTTTCCGAGCGCGCGCCCAGCGCAATCAGCAATCCCAGCCCCAGCCCGAAGGGCAGGGTGGCGAGCGCAATGGAGATGGTGGTCAGGGCTCCCGACGCCAGCGCGCTGCCCCAGCCGGGCGGCGTCCATGCGAGCAGGTCAAGAATGGAGCTCAAAGGCAGGAATCCCGAGGGATGGCCGTGAAACCAGAAAACATGTCGTGAAAAACCACTCGTCATTCCGGGGCCGCGAAGCGGAACCCGGAACCCATACGCACGACTTGCAGCCGAAACAGCTCTGACAGGCCGGTGCCCTGTGTTTCAGGGCACCGTGTTTGTGGGTTCCGGGTTCACCGCAAATGCGGTGCCCCGGAATGACGTCAAAGATCACATGATCGGGAAGTTGAACCACTTCGCGGCGATCTTGGTCAGCGAGCCATCAGCGATGGACTCGGCAATCGCCTTGTTCCACATCTCCTTCAGGTTCCCGTCTTCCTTGCGCACAGCCATGCCGACGCCGGGGCCGTGGATCACGGGATCGCGCGGCACATCAGCGACGAACTTGCAGCAATCCTTGCCCTTTGCGTTCAGGAAGTCCTGAAGCGCCAGACGGTCAGCCACGATGTAATCGAGGCGCCCGCTGAGCAGATC
The DNA here is from genome assembly GCA_031373605.1 of Allobosea sp. Taxonomy (GTDB): domain Bacteria; phylum Pseudomonadota; class Alphaproteobacteria; order Rhizobiales; family Beijerinckiaceae; genus Allobosea. The sequence goes on from JANMMX010000040.1 coordinate 1,833, forward strand.
AAGGTTCACGTCCTCCTGCTTGGGATAAAGCCGGATGGTCGAATCCTTGTAGTGCTTCTCGAGGAAGTTGGCGTGGATGGTCGAGCCTTGCGCGCCGACGGCCTTGCCCTTGAGCGCAGCTGGCGTGATCTCAGCCGAGGTCACCGACTTGTTGGCAATCATCGAGATCGGCGTGCGGGTATAGACTGAAGTGAAATCAACCCGCTTGGCGCGCTCTTCGGTGGCGTTCATGCCCGCGATGATGACGTCATATTTCTTGGCGAGCAGCGCCGGGATGATGCCATCCCAATCCTGCACCACCCAGGTGCATTTCACCTTCATTTTCTCGCAAAGCATGTTGGCATAGTCGATCTCGAAGCCCTCAAGCTCCTTCTTGGCATTCAGCGCGTTGAAGGGCGGATAGTCACCCTCGGTGCCGATGCGGATTTCCTTCCACTCGGCCTGCTGCGCGACAGCGCCAGCCGCACCCACCGTGACGAAGGCGGCGGCTGCAATAAAACGAACGAAACTCTTCATGATGCTCTCCCGTGAACCGACCCGGCGGATGTTTCATTTCTGTCCAGGCACGAAAGCGCAGCTTCGGTCATGGAAGGGCAGCACGGCAAGAGGAAATATGCAGGTTTTTCAGGCAGGATGTACGGAGATTGGGCGGGCTTCAGCCGACCAGGTCATCCAGCTGAACCACCTGCACGCCGTGGCTGGAACGAAAGCGCGCATCGTTTGTTACAAACACGTCGCATTCCAGTTCGATGGCGGCAAGGAAGTGCAGCGCGTCAACCAGCTTCAACCCTTTCTCCGCACCAAGCCTTGCGGCTGCCTTAGCGCGCTCGCCATCGACAGGGCAAAGCTCGAAGAGTGCAATATCGTAGAAAAACTCATTGTAAGTCGCCTCAAGGCCAGCATTCCCGGTCTTGAAGGCACCGTAGAGACATTCCGCAACGCCGATCTCACTGCAAACCATGCTGCGGTCATGCTCCATGGCGAAGCGGATCAACTCGGCCACTGCCGTTTGCCGCGCATCGGACTGCTCGACAAAATAGATGATGCAGTTGGCATCGAGATAAATGCGCGATGCAGCGGCAATTGTGTCATTCATTGCCACGGAATTCACGGCTTCGGGCAGCGATCTCTTCCGCGGTCTGCGGATTGTCAGTGCGCACGCCTGTGCCACCCAAGGCCAGCAGGCGCTGGACGCGCGCCTTCCTGTCGGAACTCGTCATGGGGCCGAGATCGTCCCGCAACTGCGGGATGCTGCGTGCGCGGTCAATCGAGATGGTGACAAGCGTCGGGCGACCGTGGCTGGTGTGAACCACAGGCTCGCGGCGCGCTGCTTCTGTGAAGGCGCCGTAGTGATCCTTGATCTCTTTCGCTGACATTGTTTTCATGACGCATTTCTATTCTTGAAAGGTCTTATAGAGCTACTATAGCTATAATACCTCTGTTAGCAATTCAAACCCGTCCGCCACCCAGCCTTCTCGCCTCCGCCACCAGACTCAAAATCGTGAACAGCATCTGTGCGCCGCAATGGGCGGTGTTGCTGGTGCCGTCATATTGGGGCGCGACCTCCACCACATCTCCTGCGATGATGTTGCGGCCCTTCAGCGCGCGCAGGATGGCGAGTGCCTCGCGCGGCGTCAGCCCGCCCACCTCCGGCGTGCCGGTGCCCGGCGCAAAGGCCGGGTCCAGCGAATCGACATCGAAGCTGACATAGG